>NZ_VILC01000112.1:0-13125 GCF_009712065.1 Aphanizomenon sp. UHCC 0183
TCTTACCCCTTGTATCTTAGAGGTATGTTAGAGGAAGTGGTAGACCGTCCCAAACTGCGTAGAGAAACGTAAAATCGCTGAAAACTTCTTTACTCTTGCCTCTTGCCTCTTGCCTCTTGCCTTGCTATAACAACAATTTTCAACGCCAACCTACTTAATGCGATCGCTGTTTCTCCCTATTTTGGAAATATTGCTAATTCGGTTTTGGGGTCAAAAAAATGCAGTTTCTCAGGAGTTAAAGATAGCCAAAGTTGCTCACCTATGGTGATGAATCTATCAGGTGGAATTCTTGCTTGTAAAGTTTGTCCGTCTAGATTTTGTAAATCAGGATCAGCAATTTTTACAGATAGAAAAGTGTCATTTCCTAAGTTTTCTACTGAGTCTACTTTGACTGGCAAATTTTTCGTAGCAGGTACACCCAAACTCAGGTGTTCTGGACGAATACCCAACATTAAAGTTTGTCCGTCATAAGATTGCAGTGCATTTCCCCAAACAGATGAAAGCGTGAAGCGGAAATTAGCATGAGTAATTAATAAAGGTGCATGAAATTCCACCGGGATAAAATTCATGGGTGGAGAACCAATAAATTCAGCCACAAAACGATTCGCAGGACGGTTATACAGTTCTAAGGGTGCTGCAACTTGCTGTATTTTACCTTCTGACATGATCGCAATGCGATCGCCCATAGTCATAGCTTCAGTTTGATCATGGGTGACATAAATCGTCGTTGTTCCCAACTGATGTTGCAATTTGACAATTTGGCTGCGGGTTTCAGCCCGTAACTTAGCATCCAAATTAGATAATGGTTCATCCATTAAGAATACCTGGGGATTACGAGCGATCGCCCTTCCTAATGCTACCCGTTGTCTTTGTCCCCCAGAAAGTTGTTTCGGTAAACGATTTAACAAAGTTTCAATTTGTAACAAACCTGCAACTTTTTGCACCTGTTGATCAACAATTCTTTCTTTTGGAGAAATATAGCGCAATCCCACAGGTAACTTTTTTGTCAATCCTACCAGTAGATTTTCCCCCCATTGAGTCAGTCTTTTTTTCCCAGCTTCCTCATCTGGAAACTGACGACGTAAGCCAAAAGCGATATTGTCATATACAGTCATGTGGGGATAGAGTGCATAACTTTGAAACACCATAGCGATGTCTCTGGCTTTGGGGGGTAAGTCATTAATCAAGCGAAGCCCTGGAGGCGCACTAGCGCTATCGCCTACCCAAATATTACCACCAGTCATCACCTCCAAGCCAGCAATTAACCTCAGCAGCGTACTTTTACCGCAGCCGGAGGGTCCCACCAGCACCATAAACTCACCATCAGCAATGGTTAAATTAATCCGTCGCAAGACACTTACACCATCTGTGCCGTCTTGTTGCGCTTTTGCCCCTTCCCCACCGCGACTGGGAAAACTTTTATAAACGTTTTCTAATACAACTTGTGCCACGAGAATTCACTTTAAAATTTATTAATTTATAGAAGCGGAAAATTTCCACCCATACACTACCATATTATACGTTGTTTCCCAAGACCAAGATCCCCGACTTCCAGATCCCCGACTTCTTCAAGAAGTTGGGGATATGATTGATTTTAGCAATTCTTGAATTTGTTGATTAATAATCCTGACATCAAAACGTTCACTAGCACTAATTCTGGCATTATTGGCAATATTCGCAGTTTTTACAGATTCTTGCCGACAATTATGAATCACCTGGGCTAATTTTTGAGGTTCTCCAGGTGTGACTAAAAAGCCATTAATTCCATCTTCCACCAATTCCATAGCACCACCAGCTTCAGCCGCAATCACAGGTTTACCGCACAGCATAGCCTCAACAATAACCCTACCAAAAGGTTCAGCCGCAATAGAAGTATGGGTAATTAAATCACACATTGTCATTAATTGGGGAATATCCGCGCGAAAACCTAAAAAATTGACTCGATTTTCCAGTCCCAATCCAGCAACCTTTTGGTGTAAATCCTTGACATATTCCTGTTCACCAAATAAAGCATCACCAACTAAAATTACTACCACATCTTGTGGACATTGGGAAAGGGCATCAATTAAAATATGCTGTCCCTTCCAAGGAGAAAGACGGCTAAAATGTCCAATTACAAACTTGCCTTCCAACCTGAGATGTTCTCTTAAATTTCTAACTTCTAATTCATCAACTTCATAATTTTTCGCCGCAAAGCCATTATAAACAACCCGAACTAGATCTGATTTTCCTCCAGCTTCTAAAAATGCCATCTTACTAGCTTGAGAATTAGCAATCACCAAAGCAGCACAACGATTAATTAAATTAACAGCAACTCGTAAATTAGTTTTACTAAAATGTTCTAAAGAAAGAATATCATGTAAATGATAAACCAAAGGACGACGAGCCAAGAAACTAGCTACCGCCCCCACGACTAAAGCCTTTTGAGTATTAGCATAAATTAAATCATATTTCCTTGCTCGTTGCACAACCTGAGTAATTAAAGGAACTATTTGCCCTAAACTACCTAATGCTTGAAATAAACCACTTTGTTTACCAACTTTAATGGCTTGAGTTGTCAAAACCTCCACTGGGACTTGATTTTCTTCAAGTAGCTTTCTAAAATTACCATCTGCAAATAAACCAACCAGAGCATTTTCACCATAAGGTTTAGCAATATCAACTAAACACAACTCAGCACCACCGGGTTTACCACTTTGGTCTAAAAATAGAACTTTCATACAATTTTTATCATCAATTTAAGAGGGTGTTTGAAAAGTTATGGTTGATGTATCAAATATTTTTTACCCCTCCCTAACCCTCCCCTTTACAAGGGGAGGGAACTGGATTTTTATTGTTTCCCCCCTTTACAAGGGGAAAGAGGGGTAGCAATGTGATGAAAATTACGGAATACCACTTTTAAAATATCCTCTAAGTAGGTGAACACAATAAAACCAAACTGTGTAAAGAAACGTAAAATAGCCCAAACCCTCTTCACTCTTGCCTCTTGCCTCTTGCCTTTTGCCTTGCCATAACGACAATTTTCAACGCCAACCTACTTAAGCTAAAATAACTTGCCGCACCTGTTGGGCAATATTTGTCCAATCATAATTTTTAATCGTGTAATGACGACATTCTTCCCTAGCAGGTAAAGGCAGTTTTCCTAGCAAAACTTGTGCTAATTTATCAGCAATACTTTCCACAGTAATCGCCTCAGTAATTAAATCTGGGGAAAATTTCTCTAAAATTTCTGGCATTCCCCCCACAGGAGTACATAAAACAGGAGTACCACAGGCTAAAGACTCCACAATAGCTAATCCAAACCCTTCAAAAGATTGACTCGGCATCACAGTTAAATCCGCCGCTTGATAAGCCACAGGTAAATCATTTTCTGGTAAAAAACCTAAAAATTGCACATTGTTTTCTAAACCCAATTCTCTAGCTTGTTGTTGTAGTAAAGCTTGAATATGTCCCCGACCAGCGATCGCTAACCAAACATCAGGAATGCCAGATTTAATCATAGCTACAGCTTGCAATAACTTATCAATTCCCATGCGATGAACTAAGCGTCGGGAAGTAAATAATATGGGACGATTCCTTGGCCACCCTAGTTTGATTCTAGCCTCTTGACGTGAGAGATTATTCTGAAAATGATTAATATCAACTCCACCGGGAATGATATGAATTTTATCCCAGGGAATTTGGTATTTTTGATGGAGAATCTGACCAAAAGCTTTACTAAGAACAATAAAGCGATCGCACCGATTATAAGTGCTTTGTTCTATTATTTGTTCCTTTAACCAAACACTGAATTTCTGATTAACTACTTCTTCCTGACTTTCCGAAGCCCAAGGTCCATGAAAATTAAAAGTAACCGGTACTCCTTTAGGCAAAATATCTAAAATCGGAAAACTATATAATGCAAAATGCAGATTAATTGCATCAGGTTTACCTAATCTTGTTTTCTGGAAATTATTACGAATTGACCATAACCTAGCACCAATCTTACTATCTGGACAAGCTAAATTAGTTAACTTAATCTGTGTATTTTTAGCATCTACAGGTAAACCCACTCCACATAATTCTACTTGGTCTTGAGATGCTGCTAATTTATGGGTTAGTTCATAAATATACCTTTCCAACCCTCCAGGATGGCTAGGAAACCAACCCGTACCTAAAGTTAGAATAGATGCCGATGCTGAACTTAACTTCATATCTTTACTCTTCACGTAATTATCTTCCTTGTGATAGATAAATTTAAATTAGTGATTTTGATTTACGCTTTTATTTATGTTACCGATGCCAAAATAATTTATTTTCCGCATGATCCTTTAATACGACGCTGAGAATCAAAACCAGTTTAAATATAAAAATTATTCCATTTCCACAAATAAAATACATCAAAAAAATATATTTGCATAACAAATTATAGATAGTTGTAAAAATATTAACCGAGAAATTATTTATGTATAGCAGTATCAATTTAGTGAGATATATTCAGAAAATCATCAAATCCGTAGGGGCGTGGTTTCCCCACCCTCAATTGTATTACTCCTGAATTTTTGCATTTTGAAAATATATTTAATTAATAAAGTTTTGATGAAATTAAATGCAAGATAAAATTTCCTTGTAATTTATGAGTAAGAATTTAAAAGCCTATCCCACAGGGATAAATTAAAAATTCAAAAAGCATATTAAGTAGGTGAACACAATAAAACCAAACTGTGTAAAGAAACGTAAAATCGCCCAAACCCTCTTCACTCTTGCCTCTTGCCTCTTGCCTTTTGCCTTGCCATAACGACAATTTTCAACGCCAACCTACTTACAGCAACCGAATTATTTATGCAGATTAGTAAAACTTGCTACAAACTTTATCAATATCTTCATAACTTATTTTCGAGGGGATATTGGCGAAAAAAAATAACTTTCAATATTTTATTGGGTTTAACCTGTGGACTACTCGTAACATTTGTCGGTATGACAATGGATTTAGCCACAACTAAAAAATCCAAAGCAGTCAGAACTCCTGAAATTACATATATTACTTCTTGGTTAGGAAATACCATTGGTAATGGTAAATTGCGAGTACAAAATAATATAGAAGGAATGTATGTCAAAGATGATGGAACAATTTATACAAATAGTGCTTGGGATGAAGCTGGTAGTGAAGCAGGAATATATAAAGATGGTAAACCAATTTTTATCCTCGAAGATACACATGGTTGGAATCGTTTAGGGGGTAAAGCAATAACAGTAAATAGCAAATATATTTATATTTCTATGATTCAAGGTGGAGTAGATCAAACAAAAGAAGATTATCCTCCCCAAGGACAAACTTGGTATTGCGTCAGACGTTATGACTTAACAGGAAAACCTGCACCTTTTGAGAAAGGGAATGGCTGGGATAAAAGTATGTTAATTACCAGTAAAAGTCATGAAGTCACAGGAATAGCAACAATAAATAATCACCTATTTGTTAGCAATGCTGGGGAGAATATTGTTCGGGTTTATAACACCGAAACAATGGCAGAAATAAACAAATTTACCGTTAATAGTCCCGAAAAAATTACCATTGATAAAAAAGGTAGTTTGTGGATTATTCAAAATCAAAAAGGTGCTAAATTTGGAAAAATTGTCAATTATTCTCCAGCCGGAAAGAAATTACCTAAAGAAATTACAGATGTTGATAAACCATCAGCATTAGCCATTGATAATCTCGGTAGACTGTTAGTAGCAGAAAATGGGATTAATCAACAATTGGTAATTTACAATATTAATAATCAGCCAGTTCGCGTGGATACTTTTGGGGATAAAAAAGGTGTTTTTGGTGGTGTACCTGGAGAAGTAAAAACATCCAAACTCTACGGCATTACTGGAGTTGGTACAGATGCCAAAGGCAATATTTATGTAAATAATAATGGCTTTAATACATCGGGAACAGATTTAAGAAAATTTTCGCCATCAGGAAAAATAGTATGGCAATTACTAGGATTAATATTTGTAGATAATGCAGATACAGATCCAAAAACAGATGGTGTAAATATATTCACCAAACAAGAAAAATATGTCATGGATTATAGCAAGTCTGCTGGTAAACAGTGGACTTATAAAGCCTACACACTTAATCCTTTTAAATACGCTCAAGATCCACGTCTACATACATCACCAGATGGAACTTTTGTGCGGCGGATTCAAGGTAAACCTTTTGTATTCCTGACAGATATGTACAATAGCTTTTTGCAAATTTATCGGTTTCAACCGAATACAGATGGTGAAATTGCAATTCCTGCTGGGATGTTTGTTGGTACTAATGATCAGAATAAACAATCTGTTCATGGCAATTGGCCACCCAATCAACCCGCAAACGGAGAATGGATTTGGCGCGATAGTAATGGCAATGGTGCATTTGAAAAAAATGAATATGATAGCAGTCAAGACTATCCATATATCGGAGGTTGGTGGGTAGATAGCAAAGGAGATGTTTGGAAAACTTTGCGAACTGAAGATGGTATTCGTCATTATCCTTTACAGGGATTAGATACTAAAGGAAATCCCATTTATACCTATAGTTCGATGAAAAAACTCAAAACTCCTAGCACGTTCAAAGACTTGCGACGGATTGAGTATTTTCCCGAAACAGATACTATGTATTTATCTGGTTTTACGATGGAACATCCTGCATTTGCTGATGATGCCAAAGTCATAGGATCAGAAATTGCTCGCTTCGATAATTGGAGTCAAGGAAATCGTACTCCCAAATGGCGCACTGTCGTTCCCTACGACACTACAGGTAAAGGATTAGTTGCTACCGCAGCTATGAGTGTAGCTGGTGATTATGTGTTTGCAGTGGGTGTAAAAACCGCAGAGGTATATGTTTACAAAACTGCTACCGGAGAACTCGTGAAAAAGATGACTCCAGGTGCAGAAGTTGGTAAAGAAAGTGGTTGGGTTGATATTCCCTATGGTATCCGTGCTTTTCGTCGTGCTAATGATGAATATCTTGTATTTGTAGAAGAAAATTGGCAAGGTAAGGTACTTATCTATCAGTTTCCTGTTTGATACAGCAATTCTCGTTTTCATAAAATACAATGGAGGCGGGGAAACCCCGCCCCTACAATTGTGTATCAATCATTGTTTTCGCTATTATTTTCTTCATCGGGTTCTCCCTCAATAAGTTGTTCGTTATCTTCGATAGTTATATTTTCAATATCCTCGATGGAAATATCAGAATTTTCTAAAGCTTCTTTAGTTTTCTCATAGTGATACGGTTTAAATAAAAATTTTAACAATCTTTCTGCTGTTTTTTCCTCATTATCGCTTACTTCAACTTGCTCATTAACAAACTTAACAATAAACTTGAAAGTTTGGATAATAATTTTTTTATCACCTTCTTCATAAATTTTGATGATTTTTTTGTTCACATTTATATTATCACTAAATTTTAATCTTAAATACTTTGTAAACGCTACTTTAAATAAAGCTACGAAATGATACAAACCAGCATTGACGGTACTACCATATGGAACAGGTATAGCATCATAAATTACGTCAAAAACATAAAATGCACACAGCATATTTTCAAATTTTGTTTCATCATTGAATATTTTTTCATAAAGACCATCTTTATGTTCTTTATAAGAAATAAAATTCAAATCTTTACCCGTTTGTTGTTGTTGATCATAGTTATTTAAAACACTAGAAGGATCTTGTAAAGAATAAGCTAAATAGGCATTTGCAAACACATAATTTGAAACTTTTATTATATTTTTTGGAGTCTCTCTAAATTCATCACGTCGTTTTTCATACCAAAAATTAGTTTGATAGGATGCGTTTTGCAGCATTATCTGTATATCGTCATTAGCACAGAAATCTCTATCATCTACAGGATTTTGGGAATTAGTATATCGGGTAACATTCAAATCAAAATCTTTTCCGCCTGATTCTAATAAGCGTAAAGTCACCAAAGATACACTATCCATCTGCTTACGCTTTGTTGGTGAGGCATCTTTGTAAGCTCGGTAAATGGCGTAAACAGTTTGTGCGCCATTAATAATTTGCAATCCTGTTAATTCTATTTTTTCAGCCTTTCTGCGAATAGTAGGTAAGAAATAAGTAATTGCTGTAATACCATTATTGTAGTACCAAAAAAAGGCAGGATTGTCCACCGCAGTTCTTTCTATATCTTCATTAAATTGTGATTGCAGTAGAGGATTTCTGACGTTTTTATAAAAAAGAGCAAATCCATATTTCTCAAATAAATTATAAATACTTTTAGGGCGAAGTAAAAACATATATGCCTTAAAGGGAGTCTGTATTCTAACAACTCCATTTTTTTGAACTATTTCCAGAGTAACAGGATTTTCTTCTGGATTTTGATAACTTTCTAGAGGATTTAAAGGTTCTATTTTTTTATATGTTCTGTCAATATAATCTACTTTTATGCGATTTATATCAATTACTTCAAATTTAGTTTTTTCATCATTTTTTCTAAAAACACTAATGTTTTCATCCGCTCCTCCTTTATATTGAGAAAGTGTCAAAAATATAAATTTAACCTCTCCATTAGCTTTGAGGTGATTATCCAAATCCTCTAATTTTGCTTTGATTTTTTCATTAACATTTTGTTTTTCTCCTCGTAAAATAGTGTCAAAATCATTAAGTGCTTTCAGTATTTCATCTTTATCAGTTTCTTTTTCTGAATTATCAGCATTGTTCCATTTTGACTGAACGACATAAAAAATTTTATCTCCTTGATTGTTTGTGTTATCAAAAACAATGTCGCAAGAACTATCTTTGTCACCATCCGTAATAAAATCTTTATAGTTAGATTTTCTACCGTAAAATTCGAGAAACCAAATTAAGAGGGCATAAGATTTTTGATTGTTTATAGCACCTTTATGTTTTTTATGTTTTTTTATGAATTCATCATCTTGATATTTTTCTAAAAGTATATTAAGGTTGCTATCAATTACGTTGTAAAATTCTTTCGTAAGCATATAAGTAGGTGAGCGTTGAAAATTGTCGTTATGGCAAGGCAAAAGGCAAGAGTGAAGAGGGTTTGGGCGATTTTACATTTCTTTACACAGTTTGGTTTTATTGTATTCACCTACTTATCTTAATAAAAGTAAATTCTTTTTGAGTATTCAATTAAAGGTCATTAAATTGACAAGCCTAACTATTTATTATACCTTCATTTTCCGTCTATTCCATTCCTATACAACAAAAAGGCAAAAGTTCCTGTATATTTTCCCTGTAGATAATAATATCCAGAAACCGAGATTAACACCATCACCAATAGCGGTAAATTCCCTGCCTTTACTAGTAGTTCGTCAAATTTATTTTGACGGGTAATGATCGGAAAAAAACTTCTGTTCTTCCCTCCCCTACCCCCGGTGCCTCTCTTCTCCCCCTGCTTGCCTTCACCCGTCATTTTCGGGTTGACAGACTACTAGAGCCGATATTACCATATTGTAAGATTTATGTTAAATATAAGCTCCTTTACACTACAATAAACTAACTTGTCCATTATTGCGAATATAAAGAGAGCGATAGCGAAGCGCTCCGTAGGAATCGCCTGGATAGTCTCGACTATTAGGGCGAATTTCCAAAACCAATGTTCCAAAATTCGGTTTAGACACCACACCTTTTACATATCTTCCCCCATCATCCCAAAACATCAGAGAAAATTCGGTAAGTTCGTCCCCTCGTAGGTCAAATTGTAATTTTTGTCCCGGTTTTAAGGTTGTTTGTCTTATTTCTGGTAACTGTTCTAATTTCACAGATCCATAACTGTGATTCACAACTTTCACCCGAATATATTGTCCTGGCGTAAAATGCAGGGGTGCAGGACCACAACGAGAAGCACAAGTCCCTGCTAATGTTAGCCTATAGTTAATTGGCATTAACAGCAAGGCTATCGTCAATAATGTAGTATAAATCGCTAATTTCATGTTCATACTTTTACTGCTTTGTTGATATTTAAATATGCTGTAAAAATTCAATTTCAGGTAATAAGGGATCGTTGACAATTCCCACACCTGCAAAACCCCAACGTTTGAGCAAACTACCTATTTGGTTACTAGCAAGAGGTTCGACTGTCAAGCGGTTTGCTAAATCGGCAGCATGAGTATTTAGATAACTCATTGCCTCGAAATCTTCTTTAAACAATAATAAATATCCTGATGTATCATCATCAACGCGGGCTGTGAGATATTTACCATCACTTCTAGAACGAATAATATAATAAATCATTGGTAATGGGTAATGGGTAGTCAGTTGAGCAAAAAAGAGCAAAAATAAGACAGTGATAAAACTGGGAATACCTTGACCAGCATAACTGACTATTTGTAAAATCTGGTCAGTTCTACGATTTTGTTTTACAGCCGCGAGAATACCCAAAGGAATTGCGATCGCCCATCTGATAATTAAAGAAGTGATCGCTAAAAATAAAGCGGAATGTGGGATAAAAAAGAACCTACCTATACTAAAACATTGTCTTAAAAAAAGGAAGGAATTTTGACTGTACCAATATCATATATGCCCTTGGCATCAGGTGGAATTGCAAAGGGAATCATGGCTGGAGGGTCAGTAAATAAGCGTATTTCATAGCGTCCTGGTTTTAAGCCCGAAGTAGCAAACTTACCTGAGCGATTGGTGAATATAGTAACTGGTTGCCAATTACGATCGCCCACAGCAACAATTTGTCCTGATCCTAAAGAAATAGGTTCACCGTTAGCATTTAATAGCTGTCCTCGCAAGAAAACGGTAGCGTCTGTTCCCACTTTTATTAATGTACCACTGTTATAACTTGGCAAAACTTTGACAACGCGATCGCCCACATCTATTCCTATAGGTAAATTAACTGTATCAATTATGAGATTAGAAATATTATAAGGACTTAAATTTGGCACTACACCAAATCCTAAATTATCAATGCGGGTGGTATAACCACCGGAAATAGGATTAATACCAATTTCTTGACCTTTAATAGTGTTTTTGGGAATTACTAAAGCAAAACTATTATTAAGAGGACGTGACCACCCCAAATAACCATCAGCAAATACCAAAGCAGTACCAAAACTGAATTTAGTTGTATTGGCCATGGTGTTATTTCCTTTTATAGGAAAAATCCCATTATGAGATAAATCCCAAACAAAACGATAACCTGTATAAGATAATGCCCCGTTCAAATTATAACTTTGATCATTTTGGGTTAAACTTAGGGAAGGTTTTGGCGTGCCGATAGTTCGCAACGGGTTATAATTCCAATTTAGACGATTAGTAGGTTCTCCCCTATTATTGATATTAGATGATGCTTGGATTGATTGACGTATTCGAGGTAAAGTCCAAGAAAAACTAATGTCAGCACGTTGTTCTCCAAAACCAGTCCGATCTAGATTTTGACTGAGATTGAGATTCACATTTAACCCGTTGCGGAAACTCCTAGAGAGACCAAGAGAAACCCTATAAGTATTAGGAATATCTCTCCCAAATTGATATCTGGTACTCAAATTTCCTCTCATATTCCAGAATAAGTTTTGACTATAATTAGCAGTAATATCATATAAAAAATCGTTACGTGGGTTTGCTTCTCCCACTCTCACAAAATTTCGTCCTTTAGATTCTACAGTTAATTGAAACGAACGTTGCGATGGATTATTTTCCCCAACTTGTAAGTATTCATAACGTAACTTACCAGCATAATCAATTCCTAATTTTTGATCATGACTGAGAGCAATATCCCAGCCAAAATTACCATAATTAGTAGCCAAAACGCCTTCTAAACCGCCAAGTTGTTGATAGAAATCTGCTTGTAAATAACTGCCTAAAGTCAACTGATTAGTTATACCTAAACGGTGGGATAAAGTCAAAATCGGTTGAGTAAAATCATAAGTGCGATCGCCCCTACTTTCAAGAGATGGAACACCCACACTATAGGCAAATTGCTGTACTCCAGGTGCTAATAAGTCCCCCGCTACAGGTTTATAAAAATTCAATCTTTGCACCTGACCCACATCATCTTTAATCACTAACTCTACATCATTAATACCCCCATTCAAAGGTAAATCGCGGATATCTTGTCGTCCTGCTCGTAACTGTAAAGTTTGTTGTAATCTACCATTAACTAATACATCAACTAATGAATCTTTTTCTAAGAAAAACTCAAATTGGCTAATAGGTCGAGTGACTAAATAAGGTTGTAAACTAAAATTTTTAGCGACAGAAATTCCCAGTTGAGGCTGACTATTTTGATAACCTGTAATGGGAAGAGACAGATCCCCCACTACATAACGTAAAGCTTGTGCTGGTGCATCCCTAACTACTCGCAAATCTCCCCTAGTCAAAGCAGGTTCTCTTCCTTCTGTAAAATTGCCCCGTCCCTCAAACACCCAGTTTTGATAATTCAATGTACCATCTACAGCTAGACGTAAAGGTTGCAGTCCTATATTTCTTTGTCCTGAATCAGACCAAATATAATCTTTATCAGCGCGAAAATTAACATAGCCGCTAAAAGTGCTGGGAAGCACCGCTTTTTCAATATCAGGAGGTAATCTACTAGTATTTAACTGAGCTACATTAGTACGACGTTGAGCAGGTGTAACTTGAATTTGTAATTCTAATTTAGAGCGATCAAAAGTTACTTGTAAGCCATTTTCTAGCAAAACTTCTAAGCTTAAATTACCTTGAGTATCAACCGCACTTGTCAGTTTTGCTTGGGTATCTGGACGAATAACTTTTTCTGTTTCTGCTAACAAAGGTGCTGCTTGAATCCGAACTGCGGGAATATTTCCCAAGGTCAATAATACCTGTCCTCTTTGTTGTCCATCAATAAAAAATGGTACAACGACTCTCTGGTTCTCGTTACGGGGTTTCTTAAAAATTTCCTCAAATGTCGGATCTTGGTTTTCCTTTTTGGGAGGTATATTTGGCGATGGAGAAGGTGAATCCTGTCCTAAACTGGCTGTAGAATTAAATAAACTAGAACTGAAGGAAAAAAAGATAAATAATCTTAATTTAATCGGATTTAATCTTAGCTTCATTCAAGACAGAAATCTCTTTTTGAAGATGATTGACACTTACCCAAAATTGTTCTAAGAGGATGTCTGAGAAGTATCTTGTCGAGATCCCCCCAACCCCCCTTAAAAA
>NZ_VILC01000113.1:0-11818 GCF_009712065.1 Aphanizomenon sp. UHCC 0183
ATTGTGTTCACCTACTTAGTTTAAGTTGAGTGATAGATAAATAAAACCTTTAAAAATATTTATTTATACGGTTAAAAACTGTAAATGCTCTCCGGGTTTTGATAAGAAAGTATCAGGAGTTCCTTGAATTTGGACTTGACCTTTTTCTATGAGAACAATCCAATCAGCCCGGTGGATAACGCTGGGACGATGGGTAATTAAAATTGTGGTTTTACCTCTGCGATATTCCAAAAGCCGATCTAAAACATTAGCTTCACTCATAGGGTCTAATCCGGCGGTAGCTTCATCTAAAATTAGTATAGGTGGATTTGTGAGAATGCCGCGAGCGATCGCTAATCTTTGTCTTTGTCCCCCAGAAAGATTCGCCCCAAACTCCCCTAATACGGTTTGATATTTATTAGGTAATTGACTAATAAAACCATCAGCGTCAGCAATATCACAAGCTTGAACTATGTCTTCAAAAGAAATATGAGGTGTACCCAAACGGAAGTTCTCCAAAATTGTCCGACTCCAAAAATGAGGTTCTTGGGGAACATAAACTACTTGTTGTCGGTAACAATCTAAAGCAATATCTTGGATATTAAAAAAGCCGATGCGGATATTACCAGAATCTGGTACATATAACCCAGCTAATAATTTAGCTAAGGTACTTTTACCACAACCAGATTTACCAATTAAGGCAATGACTTTTCCTCCAGGAAGCTGAAGAGAAAAATCATCTAATAAGTCAACTCTACCTGCGTGATGAAATTGGAGATGAGAACAATTAATATCTGCCACACTAGAAATTTGTGCAGTTGGTTTTTGACTTCCTCCGACTACTTCTGGTGTGGCATCAATAACTTCTAACAATCGAGAAACTGCTGTTTGGGAACGAAAATATTCATCAACAAAGCCAACTAATGAGTTAATTAAACCTACAACATTTACTTGTAAAGCATTAAAAGCTAACATTTGACCGATGCTTAAATTGCCTTGAATTACTAACATACTTCCAAAGCCTAGTAAGATAACACCACCAATTGTAGAGATAATTTTAGCAATAGTCCCGTTAATAATTGCTATTTGCACCGTGCTAAAAGCCAGATTAGCTAAACGACCAAACCGACTTTGAAATTCATCCCAAAATTGAGGAGCAGCATTTGTAGTTTTGATTACCTGTGCGCCTTTAAATGTTTCTACTAAAACACCTTGATTTTCTGCTCCTAAAACTAAAAGACTGCGGGTTTTTTGTTGGAGAATGGGTAAGAAAGGTAAGGTAGATAAAGTCATGCAACCAGCAACAAATAAAACGGCTATTGTTAATTGCCAACTATAAAATAACATTAAGCCAAAAGAAATTACAGCGATAAAAAATTGGCTAGGTAAAACAATCACAATCTGTGATACTAATTGATTAATTTCGCCGATATCTCGCAGTCGGCTAGTAATTTCTCCACTTCGACGGGATTCATAATAATTTAATGGTAATTGGAGAAGTTTACGACCAAATTCTAGAACTAAACCTAGTTGTAATCTTTGTCCAAAATGAGAAATCATTAAGGCTTGAAATACTTGCAATCCTCCGCCAAATAAACTCATAACAACAACAGCGGAAACTACAACAGTAAGTAATTGTACATCTCCACGCACGAGAACATCATCTGTTAATAATTGAATCAAAACCGGAGTTCCTAAAGCTAGTAAACCCAGGACAATATTAATCATTAAAACCTGAGCTAGTAAGCCACGATAGGGTAAAAGCCTGCGAAAAAAGCGCGTTATTCCACCTTTTGATTCTTCTTGGGGTTGTTCAAAAAAGCGGTCTGGATCTGGCTCTAATAAGAGCATTACCCCATCCCAAGCATTGGTTAATTCTTCTTTTGTCAGATAACGAATTCCCACAGCCGGATCAGCAATAACGTATTTTTTTCCCTTTTTACCATATAAAACAACCCAATGATAGCCTTGCCAATGGATAATTGCAGGTAATGTAATTTCTGTAATTCTGTCTACAATTTCTGGAGAAGCTTTGACTGCTCTAGCATTAAAACCAAGATTTTCTGAACCTCTTTTTAACCCTAATAATGTTGTTCCTAATTGTCCAGTACCAACAGCTTCTCGACTTTTAATCATACTTAAAAAGCGTCCATAGTGTTTGGTAATAGAAACTAAACAAGCTGCTCCACAGTCTTCTTCACTTAACTGTAAAACACACTGATAATCCTGATGAGATTTGAAGATATTAAACATAATTATTCAGAAGAATTTAGGTTAATTAACGCTTGTATTGGCTTGAGTTATTGCTTAATTCTGTCTACAATTTAATTTATGAATTGGTGATTAATTTGCTTTTTCTGAGGATGAATTGTAGTACAGTTTCTTGACGAGAAATAATATCAGCACGCCCTTCCATGCCAGATTTGAGATAACATAAATGATTACCTTTTCCTAAAAATAGACTTTGTGGTTCAATATTGATTTCGTAAGTAGCTACCTGGGGGGTGCTGATAATAGAGTTATTTTGTGTAGTTGCTAGAACATCTGGTGCAATTGTTTTTACAGTTCCTTTAAGAGTTCCATAGTCTGGATAGGGACAAGATGAAACCTGCATTTGTACTGCTTGACCGGTTTTTATTTTGTCAATATCTTTAGCCGAAACGTGAGCTTTGATGATTAAAGGGGCATCCAAAGGAGCAATTTGAGCAAGAGCCTCACTAAGTTGTACAACCTGTCCAGAGTTGCGGAGTTTGAGTTGCATTAGTGTACCATTTGTTGGGGAGCGAATTACACTTTTATTCAACTCATTTTCTAGTTGTAGTAATTCTTGACGAGTGCGAATTTGTTGTTTTTGCAGCTCTAGACGTTGCTGGATTAATAGTTCCCGTTCTTTTTTTAAAGCTGCTAAATTGCCCTCACCTCTGGCTTTTTCTTGCCTAATTCTTTCCGAAGCTACTGTTACACTTGCATTACTGGGATTAATGCCAATTTTTGCTTTTTGTATGTTTATTTGTGCTAATTTAACAGCTTGTTCTTTTTCTTCTTGGAGATTTTTAGAACTAGATTTGGCTTGTTCTAATTTGGCTTGAGCAGACTTAACAGCCTGTTCTTTTTCCTCGACTAAATTCTGAGATATTGCTCCCGATTGAGCTATATTCTGCAAGCGATCGCGCTGTAATATAGCCAGCTTTAAACCTGCTTCTGCTTCTTCCACAGTGGCTATTAATACCTTTTCTTTTTGTAATCTTGCTAGTTGCTCCTTTGCTAAATTTATAGCTACTTTAGCTTGTGTCATTTCCGCACCGGTTTTAATTTGCTGATCTTTATAGTTGCGTTCAGTGCCAGTTAATTCGGCCTGTGCAGCCATAATGGTACGGTCATTTAAGTTAGTCTGAGCAATTATTTGAGTATTGATTTGATTAATTTGAGCATCAATTTGAAGAAGTTGTAATTGACTTTGCTGAATAGTATTTTGCAGTTGTTTTTTCTGAGACTGGAGTTGGGAGTCATCAAGATAAGCAATTATTTCTCCCTTGTTTACTACCTGATCTTCTTTAGCTACAATTTTTTTAATAGTTCCCGTCATTGCAGATTCAACTAACCGTAATTCTCCCAATGGTCGGATAGTTGCTGGGACTTTGACTGTGATGTTGTAATAGAGAACAGATGTGAGACTCACAGCAACTACAAACATCATAATCATCACTCCCCCACCAAGATGAATCCATTTACCAATATGGGGGAGAAACTCATTAGTTTCTAGTATATGCAAATCTTCTGTAGTTGGATTATTGAAGTTATACCAAGAATTATTATCTTGACTCTGTAAGGAATTCACGGTATTACACCTTTGATTAGGACTAAAATAGTCTAACCTAAGATAGAAATTGCTAATATCATGCAATCAAACATCAACTATCTCAGGTAATAAATTATTAGGAATAAAAACAAGCAAACTTCTGTGTTCACATCGTGAAAAATAATTGGATGATAGGTTATAATCTAGTGAAGGGGGTAGAGATAGTTCTTCCGCTGTTATGTGGGAATTGCTTTCTCAAATCTTTAACGCAGATCAAGCATTAAGAAGAAGTAGGGAAAAGCTCAAACTTTCTCAAAGTCCTCACTTACATTGAGCAAGCTTTTATCATTTCCCTTACCCCCTTTTGTTCTCGCCAAAGGTGTTGACTAGTACAGGTTGGCGTAAATAAACCAACCATTCTAAGTAAGTGGGTGTTGAAAATTGTCGTTATGGCAAGGCAAAAGGCAAGAGGCAAGAGTGAAGAGGGTTTAGACGATTTTACGTTTCTTTACACAGTTTGGTTTTATTGTGTTCACCTACTTAAATCCTCCAAAAGCCTATACTGTCTTCATTTTGACTTTTGACTTTTGACTTCCGCCTTGCGGTACTAGCCGTGCGGAGTGGTGGAAATAACTAACCATTAAAAACTCACAAAAAGCTGGTGCAAGTTGCTTTTTGAGTTTTCATGTTTCAATTTTCCATCCCACTCCGCCGCGCCAGTTCACTCCTGGTTTAAGATTAGGTAATTATAGGCTGACTAGCCCATATCTACGCAAGAATGCCTAGAGATCCAACTCCACTAGCAACTGGAGGAGTGGGAACTGCGGGTACAGTCGTTGTTGCTGTTCCATCACCTGGTAGCACCGCTGGACCTAAAGCCCCAACGGTGCTGGGGGGTTCTGCACCTAAGCCTAAGAAATCTTGTCCCGCAGTTAGGATAGTATTAGACTTACCTGCGGAAGTAGCACTGCTACCTTGAGGACCGGAGACGCTTGATCCCATTAAAAGCGATCCCTTGTTAGCATAGTTACTAGAAGCTAGTTCAAAGTCAGCCCCACCAGTCACTATTTCTTGCTGCTGATCAGATAAAGCAACAATCAAATCGGATGCGTCCATTTGATTTAACACAATTATTAGCCTCACTTACAAAATTAGGTGTTTCATCACCTAACAACTCAACTATAAGCATTGTTGCCTAATAATTCATAAACCTACGGGTAGAAAGTAAAGTTTGCAAATTTACCTCTAAAAGTAGAGACAAAATAGGTTGTAATTATTAAAATAGTATTATTAATAAATAAAGATAAATTCTAGTTCAATAAAACCTGCACGATTCTGCATAGTATTTATTTTTTGTTTTTCCAGAGAACTCTGAATATATATATTCGTTAAGTTTGACAATCAACAAAAAATTAAATATCTATATTTCTAGATATCTAGGGCTTACGCATTGACAAAGTTTTCTAAATATGTAATGTGGATTTTATCTCTTGTAGGGTGCGTCAGACCTAATAATTTGGTAAAAAACAGATTTCTTCTATCTGACGCACCCTACTCAATAAGTTATTCCCAAAGCCGAAAACGACGCAATTTCGTTCATTCATATGATGGTAAGTTAGTGAGCGTGCGTAAGAGGGTGTTTGAAAAGTTATGGTTGATGTATCAAATATTTTTTACCCCACCCTAACCCTCCCCTTGTAAAGGGGAGGGAACTGGATTTTTATTGTTTCCCCCCTTTACAAGGGGAAAGGGGGGTAGCAATGTGATGAAAATTACGGAATACCACTTTTCAAACATCCTCTAAGTCCTAATATCTCTAATTTTATAAATATCATTTTGGCTATATCAGGAATTAATTAGTAACCCGATAGTAACTGATTCAATAAATAGGCACAGGTGGCACTACCGATAGGAACTGTTAAATTATCTATTCCCAGAAAAGAAAAGGCTTCTAAAATCGTAGCGATTGAGGCAATAATTAAAGAAACTATCCAGGTTTGCCAAATACTACCTTGGGTAACAAGTAAAATGGTTACACAAATAAAATAACTGATTAAAGTCACTGTTAAAGAACCTTCCCAGCTTTTTTGAGAACCGAAAACTATATATTTATGTTTGCCAAACCGTTTCCCAATTAAAGCAGCTAATCCATCTCCCCAAGCCATAGTCATAATTCCTAAAACAGCATATTGCGGTTGGTGTAAATGCCAAAAAACACCTACTAAAACACCGATACTCACAGCATAGAAAAATGTTCCCAAACTTTGACGACCAACACTATTAATACCAGGAAGAATGGGGAATTGATAAGATAATAAGGTGATGATACTCGCAAAAACTGCCGCTGTAATTCCCACATAAGCAGGAATATCTAACCACCAAGCAATTAAAATCACATTACCTGTGCCAATATGCACGATTTTACGAATGATTTCTGGTTCGCTATCAGTAAAACGACTAACTACCCAAGCAATGCAGATAATCAATCCTACCCAAGCCGCAGCGGTGGCAATTGGCAGCGACAATGGGGAAAGGGTTTCTAAGCTCATGAATGTGTTAAACAATGAGGAAATAGGGGTATTTTTAACTTTAATTCTACTTTATGGGATTTGGATATGGAAATGTTATTGATTTGGCTAATTAAGGGTTATCGCTTATTTATTTCTCCCTTATTTCCCCCTACTTGTCGCTTTCAACCTACTTGTTCTATGTATGCGATTCAAGCTATTGAACGGTTTGGGGTATTTCGGGGTGGTTGGATGGCTATCATGCGGATTTTACGCTGTCATCCTTTTCATCCAGGAGGTTATGATCCTGTTCCAGATGCGAAAGCAAAATCTTGTTGTGAACATGAAGAGTGATCACGGATTTAAGGGATTACTGGATTACACGGATGCTTTGTTGAAACCACGTAAGTATTTAGCTATAGCAAGATCCCCGACTTCTGACATTAATTTATAATTTGCGGACACAATAAATAAAAGAAGTCGGGGATCTTATCGCTAGTTGTATAATACTTTATAGTCATTTAAAATAAATAAAAAAATCCAGCCTTTTAACAGTACTGCTAACCTACTTAAAATGCGACCTTATTACCAAATCCCCATTATTGAATGTGGTGAACCTTTAGTTAAGATTCCTCTAGAATTGTTTGCGGTGGAATCTCCTCACCCTTATCAAAAGTTAGGTGCTAACTACGGCGGACATTCACCTTATTATTTGCGCCAAAGTGTTGTTGAAAATTTGATTCAGGCGCAAAATAATTTACAGTTACTATGTCCTAATTGGTATATTCAAATATTTGATGCTTATCGTCCTGTGGCTGTGCAGCAGTTTATGGTAGATTACAGCTTTGGGGAAGCGTTGCGAGAACGGGGTTTGACAGAAAAGGAATTATCACCCCAGCAACGGGAAGATGTATGGAAGGCGGTTTATGAAATTTGGGCTGTACCCAGTTTGGATATGAAAACCCCTCCTCCCCACAGCACGGGGGCTGCGGTAGATATTACTCTAGTCAATGATCTTGGGGAAGTTGTAGATATGGGTTCACCTATTGATGAAATGTCCGATCGCTCCCATCCAGAATATTATACTCATAGTCATCAAGAGTATGATGCTAACCGTCAACTCTTACGGGATATCATGTTAAAAGCTGGATTTCAACGCAATCCTAGAGAATGGTGGCATTTCTCCTTTGGTGATCAAATGTGGGCTTGGTTATATAATCAATCTCATCCCGAAACTCTGATGACGGCACGTTATGGAAGATTAAATTCAGATACATCCAGGAATTTTCCATAGGTTGTGTTACAATGATAAACGTTACTAGTGAAGCAAAACTTCATAGTTTATGTTGGAGAGGTGTCCGAGTGGTTGATGGTGACGCACTCGAAATGCGTTTTGGGGAAACTCAACGGGGGTTCAAATCCCCCCCTCTCCGTTGAATTTATGTTATGACTGCGGCTTTTCTTCCTTTCGTTGCTGAATTTCCGGCGCTGGGTTTTGCTTGGTTTCCACAGTGGGAACTACCACACCCGAAGAATTTTCTGGTTGAGATTCCTGGGGTGGAGTCACTACGGGAGGAGGTTCTGGTGCTGTATTTTCTGGAGGTGGAGAAGCTTTTTGGGATTCTTTAGAATCGCGCAGGGTATCCATTAAGGATGGTGAGGAAGTCACAACCGGTGTTGATTTCTTGGTGGTATTGTCGGGATTTGGTGTGGGTTGAGAGTTCTGATTCTCAGCCGTTGTTTCTTGAGAATCGCTAGTAGGAATTGGTTCTGGAGAAACGCGAAGATTCTTACGTTTTCTCCGCAAACGAGGTAATGGTACAGATTGATTGAATGAGGAATTTTGAAGTTTTTGATTTGCAGATGATGGTGATATTTCCACAACAGGTTTAGGTGGAATAGGTTGATAAGTAGATTGTGCAAAAGATGGTTTAGGTGATGATTGTAAATTGGGTTTTGATAATATCCGCGTCATGCTAAAACCTGCGGTAGCTGCAACCAAAGCAATACTAATGCTAATAACTCCCTTGGGTATACCTGTTTTTTTGCCAATGTTGGCGATTTTTGATGGTGTGGACAGGGGATGAAAAGTAGCTTTTTTAGGTGAATATTCTGATTTTAAATCCGATAAATTAATCGTGGGGATTGCTTGGGTAGGTAAACTTGGTGATGTGACAGCCAGCCTATTTTCTGGTAAAAGTTGCAGCCATTCTGCTACTGTGGTGGGGCGAAATTGTGGTTCTACAGCCATTCCTCGGCTAACTGCTTGATTAACAGCCGCACTCAGATGAGGTTGTAATTCACGAGGAGAAGGCATTTGTTCTCGGTCACGCAATAATGCAGGTATGGGAACTTGTGCTGTCAATATTGCATACAGGGTTGCTGCTAACCCATAAACATCTGTGGCTGCTGTGCGCTGTGCTTGAGTTAAATACTGTTCAATGGGTGCATATCCCTCGCTGACTAAACCTGTATGTGTCTGTTTTGCCCCATTATTAAATTCTCTGGCAATGCCAAAATCAATTAGCACTACTTCCTGAGTTCCTTGACGCAAGATAATATTATCTGGTTTAATGTCTCTGTGTAGCAACCCGTTATCATGAACTACCTGCAAGGCTGCGCCTATTTGGCGGATATAATGAATGGCTGTAGCTTCTGGTAAGGGTATTCCTGGTAAAATAAATGCTGCGCCTAAAGTGTCTCCGCGAATGTATTCCATTACCATGTAAGGTAAACTGTCTTCTTCAAAAAAGTCGCTGACTCGGACAATATGAGGATGAACACAAGCGGCTAATCTCCTGGCTTCATCTTGAAATTGGCGCTGAAATTTGGGAAAATCGGGATGTTGCCGCAACCTTTCATTGATAGTTTTCATCACCACTTCTTGATTTAAATAGTGGTGCATAGCTTTGAAGGTAACACCAAATCCGCCCCGCCCTATTTCCTGGAGGATGGTATATTTTCCATTCTGCAAAATTGTTCCTGCTAACATAGGGTTTTTTCAGTCTTAAATAAGCAGATAATTAATTGGGTTATATCATTCCCATCTATTATGGCAAGGGTTTTAGATTCTGCTCAAATATTGTGAGATATCAGTAACTACTTATTTTCAAAAATATGAGGATAGGGTTTAAAGTATTCAAAATTTGTATCTTTTGAATCGCAACTCACCATAATATCAGGTGGACGTGAGATCAGCAAAATGTGTGAAAAAAAGAAAATAAGGCTGAAACCATTTTTCCCCCTGCCCCCTGCCCCCTGCCCCCTGCCTTGTCCCAACGACTATTTTTAACACCAACCTACCTATTCCCTATGCTGAGGCTAGAATCTGTTAATTTTTATAGGCGGTTACAACATCAACACCAATACCCAATTTTACAGGATATTTCCTTTAGGGTATCACCGGGCGATCGCCTAGCCATTGTCGGTACATCCGGCGCTGGGAAAACTTCTTTATTACGCCTCATCAACCGTTTAAATGAACCCACAAGCGGCAAAATTTATCTTCAAAATCAGGAATATCGGCAAATACCCGTTATCCAACTCCGTCAACAGGTAATGCTTGTCCAACAAGAATCTAAGTTATTGGGGATGACAGTTGGGGAAGCCTTGGCTTATCCTTTAGTTCTGCGTGGTCTACCAAAGCAAAAGATTCAGGAACAAGTCAGTTATTGGCAAGAACAACTGCAAATTCCTGAACAATGGTTAGGACGAACCGAGGTACAACTTGCTGCTGGACAAAGACAGTTAATTGCGATCGCTCGCGCCCTAGTTACCGAACCCCAGATTTTACTTCTAGATGAGCCTACATCAGCCTTAGATACTCCCACATCCACTCACTTAATCAATATACTAACTCACCTAAATCAACCCCATTCCTCGGCAATTTTGATGGTAAATCGCCAAATAGATTTAGCTCAAGCATTTTGTACCCACCTCTTACATCTTCAACAAGGTCAATTAGTAGTCAATCAACCTGCTGCTGAGATAGATTGGAGTAACTTAGCAACCAGCTTAATTCAAGCCGAAACTCAAGCACTAGCAGAATGGACTTAAAGCACATTCTGATGTTATGAGGTACAGTTTTTTATCGCAAAATTCGTAGGGGCGCAGGGCCTGCGCCCTCCATTGCGCCCTCCATTGCGCCCTCAATTGCGCCCTCCATTGTATTTCATAAGAACGAGAATTGCTGTAACTCATTATCTGTTCCCTGCTCCCCTTTCCCTGTTTCATGAACTTTGAGTAAGTAGTGAGACAGAATTAATTACACAATGTCATTGCGTAAGCGTTGCGTGGCGTTAGCCATATGGAACGAAGTGAAATGAAGCAATTCCAAGGGCTGTGATTGCTTCCCTTCCCTCGCAATGACTGTAAATATTTTTGTCCAATTACTTAGTTAGTACAGGAATTTGATTAGTAAATCTTTCTCTTGGTAATTTTGTTTGTGTTTGTGGAACATTAACATTCAAAATTTCCATGTTAAATCTGTATCCCACATTGCGGATAGTTTGAATTAAACTGGGTTGACGTGGATCAAGTTCCACCTTCTTCCGCAACGATAAAACATGAGTATCAATGGTGCGTGGGTTATCAATAGCGTCAGGCCAAGCACGACGTAATAATTCTGATCTACTCAAAGGCACTCCTCCAGCTTGTGCCAAAACATACAATAAACTGAATTCCTGGGGCGTTAAATCAATAAACTCCCCTTGAAACCGCACCCGACGCTGAACTAAATCAATTTGCAAACTGCCATAATCTAAATAGGCTGGTGCAGTAGGTGTCCGGTTACGGCGGATAATTGCCTCAACCCTAGCCAAAAATTCCTGCATTCCAAAAGGTTTGCTTAAATAATCATCCGCCCCCGCTTTTAACCCCGTCACAATATCGGCTTCGTTCGTACGAGCAGATAACATAAGAATTAAAGGCTGTTGTTGACGATGTAACCAGCGGCAAAACTCGACCCCATCACCATCCGATAAATCCGCATCTAGAATGACTAGAGTGGGTTGATGGCTGATAAACACTTCTTTTGCTTGGTAAATACTGGCAGCTTGATGAACTCGGTATTCTAGTTGTTGCAAGTGCCAACCCAACAACGACCTCAGATGGGGATTCCCCTCAACAATTTCTATACAAACCGAACCCACAGTGGTAAAACCCCTTAGCGTTGATGAATCTCAAATTAACAATCTCATGGTTAAGGTTTTGTAGTTTTTGTTACTTCAATAGACATATTCTTCACATTTCCCTCAAAAACCTTGCACAAAATTTATTTTTTACTTTATTTACAGCCAAACTAGTAGCTTTATTAAATTTTTATTACGTTTACATTATATCTATCTTACAACAGCAATAGGTAAATAAAATTACTTTTCTATCACTTGTAGCGGCATGAACTAGTAGTCTGTCAACCCGAAAATGACGGGTGAAGGCAAGTAGGGGGCAGGGGGCAGGGGAGGTGGGGGAGGTGGGGGAGGTGGGGGAGGTGGGGGAGGTAGGGGAGGTAGGGGAGGTAGGAGAGGTAGGGGAG
>NZ_VILC01000113.1:11918-13060 GCF_009712065.1 Aphanizomenon sp. UHCC 0183
TCATTACCCATCAAAATAAATTTGACGAACTACTAGTCACTGAGCGAAGTCGAAGTGCTGACCTCTGACTTCTGACCGGGAATTTTGGATTTTAGATGAAAAAAATTTGGTACAAATCCCCGTCCGTGAGGACGGAAAAATCCTCGCTGCGCTGCGCTGCGTACGCTTCGCTAACGTCAATCCCAAATTTTCAAGCTCTACACTTGGGGGCGGAATCAATCCAAAATCCAAAATCGAGTGATTCCTGACTCCTACCCCATATCATTAAAGTTTATTTTTAGCAATCTGTCTTACTCCTTAAGAGATATGGTAAACTCAATAGGACAATCATTTACCAAAGGGAGTAGCACAAAAATCACACCCGATTATAACCAAAGGTAGAGACAGGTTGTTATTTAGCCCGGAAACAACTAGTAAATTCTAAAACTTGATTTTACAGATTTATCCACTAATGGCTAGATTTGTATTCCCAGTGAACAACGTCTAAAAAATTGGATAAAAATAAATTACCCTTGTGGTTACAAATAGATAGCTAAACTCAAGCTATCAGATCAAAATCCTGACAAAAAATCGTAAAAATACCTTACAAAATCAGCATATTTCCAATTTTTTGGCGTAGGATTTAATTAAGTTTTTAGCTGCTGGGGGGTCTCACCCAAGGTGAAAATATTAACTTATAAGTTAATACAGAAGAGGGAAGTGATACTTCATTAAGCGTGAATAATCATCTACAATTCTCATCGCAAAGAGATTAATACAGCAGTTATGCTCCAAGACACACAAACCATCCGCTACTACCAAAGACTTACCGACGCCTTCGTCGAATTATGGAATCGCGGTTATCGTATGGATGATATGCGGATGTATTTGGATGGATACCTTGCCGCACTTCGACATAGTAACATCATGGAACCATATTGGATTCATCGCTTAGAAGAGGAAGCCAGCCGTTATTTGTATGATGTATCTAACTTCGCAATGGTTCAGCCGGAACCTGAAAAACAACATGGCTACTACTAAAGGTACTATCGGATTTTACTAACTAGCCCATTACCGCCGATGATCATAGCACGATTTTTGCCTTGGTCAATGGGGTATGGGGGACTAAATTTGGGAACTACTGCAATTGATATGAAATCAAA
>NZ_VILC01000114.1:0-4508 GCF_009712065.1 Aphanizomenon sp. UHCC 0183
TACCTCAAACTTACAAGTACGAGAAGCTTTGATAGGTTCTGAAATTTTAGGTTTTAAGATCTGATTACCTACTACTGCTGTCACTAAACCTACACCTCCTAAACCGATCATTTGCAAAAATCGTCTGCGGTTGATTTGCGTTTTTTTAGAAACTTGATTTTTGGATTTTGGCAATAATTGACTAAACTTTTCTGGTACTTTGAGATCAAGTAAAGATGGTTTAGTCATAAAATCCAAAAATAGATAATCTTGTAATGGACTATCTTGAGAAATAGTTTTTACAGACATTTTTGCTATTGATAACTTCCACCCATTTCCAGAAGTATGATTAACCTGATTGAGTAAGTTTTTTAGTGCAGTTCTGATTTCCTGCTCTTGTTCCTGAGTTAATTCCTTAATCAAATCAACACGCAACCAATCTGGAATATAACCAGAACGAAACCAAGGTAACCGCGCCAAATTAGTCAAAGAATCAACTTCTAAAAGAGATTTTCCTACTGCTGTTTTCAACACATTACCCAAATAAATAGTGATATTCCATTGCAACTCAGGAAAAACAGCACAAGCACAAAACCAATAAAAACTATCCTCCCCCAAATATTCCCGCAGAGAAACCAACATAGTTGCGATTTTTTCAGGTTCTAGAGAATTACGTTCTAACCAACGATAAGATTGCAGTCGCAGCGTTTGTGGTATGGGTATTGTTGAACCTCTCTCCTGCAAAGAGAGAGGCTTTAAATTATGTCCATTCCAGGGTTTTTGGCTAAATATGTTTAGTGCTGTAGCCTAATCGGTCTGCTAAATCTATTTGTGTCCAATCACGCTCTTCTAATACATCAGCAATGGTATCACCAGGGGAAGATACCCAATCGGGAGTAAAGGGTCGGGTGGTCTTAGTCATGGTAATCTCCAATGAAAACAATACAAACAGCAGTAACTTTTGACCAATCAATACTTCCATCCTCAGTCAAGGGGATGGGGTCGTTATCAGGCTTAAATACAAGTCGTTTACCACATTCCGCGGCGATCGCAGCTTTAGAGAAATCCACAAAAAAGATGATCCTAGTGCTTACGCATTGACAAAGTTTTCTAAATATGTGATGTAGATTTTATCTCTTGTAGGGTGCGTCAGACCCAATAATTTGGTAAAAAACAGATTTCCTCTATCTGACGCACCCTACTCAATATGTAATGTGGATTTTATCTCTTGTAGGGTGCGTCAGACCCAATAATTTAGTGAGGGACTTCCAAGAAATAAATTATCCTGATTAACCAACCACGTAGGCGCAGAGGACACAGAGGAATAAGGGTTTGAGAGATTTTTGCGTTAGGTGGTTTATCGGTTGTCAAGAGATTGCTTCCTTTCACTGGCAATGACAACTCATGCAGCACAGGTTTATTAGAGACTTCCAATCAAAAAAATATCCCAAAATTTCTTGTGGTGCGGGACGAATTGCCCGCTAATCATCAAGGACGGGCAAGGATGCCCATCCCACAAAATTGGATCATTTTTTTGTGGAGTTCTCTTAGGGACTTCCAATTAAAAAAATACCCAAAAATTTCTTGTGGTGCGGGCATACTATGGCTAACGCCACGCTACGCGAACGACAAGCTCAGTACAAGTCTTGCCTGCTAATCATCAAGGACAGGCAGGATGCCTATCCCACAAAATTGGGTAATTTATTTTTTGGTGTTCCCTCATGAAATTCTTTTTTTGACAAAATAACCTGCTGGGAAAAATATTTTGAGTATATTTACTCATGCTGAATGTGGGAAACAAAACAATTAATAAAAATCAGAGTATCAGAAACCCTATCAACGAAACGAAAAAACCATCCTGTCAATCCCTAAATCCTGGATATCCTGATTCAGACAATATATATAAAGGCGACAGGCGGATTTGAACCGCCGGATGGAGGTTTTGCAGACCTCTGCCTTACCACTTGGCTATGTCGCCGCACTCACAACTACTAATAGTAGCACCATTTTTGTGAATTTGCACTATCTGGGAGAATTTTTTTTTGAAGATTCATGTTTTTCACAGACTGGACAGACGCAAAGCCTGTCCTTGGGTGGAGATTAGGGATTTAATTTCACTTCTTCGGCAAAATTCGCCCAGCGCACAAAGTAAAATGGACCGGCAACAGACCCCCAGATATGCTCATCGGTGTCAGGATTTCGCCCTCTGTCGCGGCTGATGAACTGTTCACCATCAAGTTCAAAATCACTATCTAAATAGGTTCTTTGCCCGTCACGGATGACAATGCAGCCCTTTCCCGGTTCGACTGTGCCTTTAAATTTGGTGCCAGTCCACTCTACAATCATGTTACAACCAGAAAGCCTTTCCAAGCGATCGCTTGTCAAAGTCTGCAACCTTGGTAAATCGCGGGAAGCGCCGTAAAAATCCTTTTCTTCTTTGACAGTATAGTTTTCAATATGGATTTTATCCCCCACAGTTGTCAGATGTAATACCCGCACCCGATAAGGCTTATTCAACATATAGTCATAAGCTTGTTCCACAAACAAACTTACACCTGATAACACCCCCCAATGGAGGGGACGCATACATACACGAATATGGGCAAAAAAAGCCGGATTCTCAAAAACTTGGGCTTGATTACTGAAATCAGCCGCCATCCACCTTGCTAAAGTGGCAATATCTGGAGAATGAGTCATATCAATTTGGGATTTAGGAATAGGAATGCTATTGATTTTAAATCCTGATGACGCTCAAACTACGCATTCGGTGTTGTAGTTAACCAAATCGTCCAGACACATAGTCATGAGTCCGAGTATCTAGAGGATTACGAAAGATTTGACTAGTCTCCCCGAATTCCACCATTTGACCAATGCGACTTTCATCGGTACTAAAAAAGGCAGTAAAATCAGAAACACGAGTTGCTTGCTGCATATTATGGGTAACAATCACAATTGTGAATTCTGTTCGCAATTGGTGAATTAATTCTTCCACTTTCATTGTAGCAATTGGATCAAGGGCTGAACAGGGTTCATCCATTAGCAATACCTTGGGTTTAACAGCCAAAGCCCTAGCAATACAGAGACGTTGTTGTTGTCCACCGGAAAGACCTGTGGCAGACTGATGAAGTTTATCTTTGACTTCATCCCACAAAGCCGCACCTTTAAGGGCAGATTCGACAATTTCATCTAATACTACTTTTGGAGATTTACCAGCAATTCTCACACCATAAGCCACATTTTCATAAATGCTCATGGGAAAAGGATTGGGTTTTTGGAATACCATGCCAATTTCTCGACGCAGACGATTGATATTAATGCGAGGATCATGGATATTTTGACCAAAAAACTCTATCCGACCTTCAACTTTGACTTTTCCTTCTAATTCACTAATCCGATTAATGGTTTTAATGAATGTGGATTTACCGCAACCGCTAGGACCAATTAATGCAGTAACTTGGTTTTTATAGATATCTAATGATATCCCTTGAATAGCTTTATAGTTTCCGTAGTAAAAGCTAAGATTCTTGACTTGGATGGCAGTAGTTAAGTTACTCATGATTGACTAAAGTAGGAAAGAAAATTTTTTAGTTGACCTTATCTTTTCTTAGCAATTACGCGAGACAGCAAGCTGAAAAACAAAACTAAAGTCAGGAGAATGATGGAGGTTGTCCATACTAGTTGATTGACGGCTGGATCAGGATTGTTATAAAGGTTAAAAATCAATACTGGTAAGGAAGCAGTAGGACTTAATAAACCATCTGACCAATTTTGACTAAATAAAGCGGTAAAAAGTAGTGGTGCTGTTTCACCAGAAGCTCGAGCTATAGCTAGGGAAATCCCCGTAGTAATCCCTGGGATAGCCGAACTAACAATAACACGAAAAGTAGTTTGAAAGCGAGTTCCTCCTAATGCTGCGGATGCAAGACGTTGGGGAACGGGAATTAGCTTTAAAGCCTCTTCTGTTGTTAATACTATCACTGGTAGCATAATTACAGCTAGAGCAAAACCACCAGCAATGGCACTAAATCCCTTAGTTAATAAAACAATCACACCATAAGCAAATATCCCAACAACAATGGAAGGAACACCTGTAAGAATGCTAGTAATAAACCGCACATACCGCGTAAGTGGGTTGGTTTGACTAAATTCTGCTAAGAAAATTCCTGTAATTACCCCGACAGGAATACTGAGTAATGCACCGATACCTACCATAAGTATAGTACCAAGAATAGCATTAGCAAACCCATTTTCAATTAATGGATGAAATAACATCTCTAGTCTGAAGCCAGAAAGCCCCCGTGACATGATTTCCCACAATATGGATAACAATGGCAACAGTGCTAAACCACTCAGACCAAAGGCAATCCCGGTCATTGAGTATGTAAATAATTGTCTATCTGTGGATAGGGGCTGACATAATGAAGCCGCAGCGGCTTGATCTGTTTCTGAATTTGTATAAGCACTCATGTTAATTTTGGATTTTGGATTTTGAATGAGTAATATGTAACCAAAAGTAAAATTTCCCTGTT
>NZ_VILC01000114.1:4649-7292 GCF_009712065.1 Aphanizomenon sp. UHCC 0183
CCTCTTGCCTGTTCCCTGTTCCCTCTTGCCTCTCCTACTTATCTATTTTTTTTGCCAACCCATTCGACTATTAATACAGCCGCAATATTTATAGCTAGTGTTAAGGCAAATAAAATTAGACCTAAATAGCCTAATGCCCCAATATGTAAGCCCGGTTCAGCTTCGGCAAATTCATTGGCTAAGACTGCGGGAATATTATATGCTGGATCTAGAAGGGATATACTGATTTGGGCGGAGTTACCAATTAGCATTGTGACAGCCATTGTTTCGCCTAATGCCCTGCCCAGGGATAGCATTGTTGCGCTGACCATCCCAGAAAATCCTGCTGGTAATAAAACTCGAAAAATTGTTTCCCAACGAGTTCCGCCTAGAGCCATAGATGAGCTACGTAACTCTTTAGGAATAACCATTAAAACATCACGAGAAATAGCTGCCATTGCGGGTAAGGTCATAATGGCGAGAACAATTCCCGCTGTTAACATATTGTTGCCGGCGGGGTCTTGTGTGTTAAATAGGGGGATAAACCCAAAGGTGCTACCTAACCATTTCTCTATGGGTGCGATAACGGGAATAAATACGAAAATGCCCCATAAACCAATAATTACGCTGGGGATAGCGGCAATTAATTCAATGACGAAAGCTATAGTGGTTTTGACTGGATTTGGTAAAAAATCTTCACTGGTGACTAGGGCTATGGATATGCCTACGGGTATAGTTAATAAAACAGCGATCGCACTACTGACCAAAGTTCCATAGATGTAAGGCAATGCACCAAAAATTTGATTCCCTGTATCCCAATCTTGACCCCATAAAAAGCCCAGTCCAAATTTACCAATAGCTGGTTCTGCTTGCTTGAAAATCACCCAGGTCATGACAAAGAGGATGGCTATAGTAATCCCAGCGAAAAGATACACTAGCCATGTAAATCCTTTATCAAACCAGAAATTAACGCCACCTGTGGATGTTAAATCAATATTGCCATCACTTAAACTTAGTGAATTATTCTGAGATTCAGGTGAATTAGACATGATCAATAAAAAGTTTATGAAATCAGGTAAATTAGATGTAAGCGCATAGCCGTCATAAACCAGCTAAAACAATGAAATGGTCAATTCAGAGGGAACAGGGAACGGGCAACGCTTCGACAAGCTCAGTGCATCGCAGGGAACAGGAAAAACTCATGTTTAAAAACATGAGATTGAAATAATGACACGGTCACTGAGCGGTGTCGAAGTGCTGTTTTTTTCGGGCTACGCATCTTAAAAAACATCTTTTTTTTGACTGAGTTTTAAACTGGTGCAAATGAGTGTTTCTTATCTGTTCCCTGTTCCCTGTTCCCTTCTTTTGTAAATAAAAGCAGGTTTCAATTACCTACATTTCAACATTGAAAGCTGATACATAACGGCTGAATGCTTATGTAAAGATTACTTAACGTTGCTATTTACTGTTTGTAAAACACGGTTCACAACATCACCAGGAATTTTGGTGTAATTGAGGTCATCATTGTACTGTTGACCGTCTTTAAGTACCCAGTTAATCCATTTTTTCATGGCTTCAGCTTTAGCAGGAGTGGGATACTTTTTGTAAACCATCATCCAAGTTAAACCAACAATGGGATAACCTTGTCCTGGATCGCCAATAAATACGCGGTAGTTATCAGGGAATTTCACTGTTGATAAAGCTGAGTTCGCAGCTGCTAAAGAAGGAGCGACAAATTCTCCTTTCTTATTTTGTATTTCTGCTGAATTTAGTTTGTTTTTAGTAGCGTAGTCATATTCAACATAACCAATAGATCCAGGGGTGCTTCTCACTAAAGCAGCTACACCAGGATTACCTTTACCTTTGAGAACGTTTGGTAAATTCCATTTGGGAGCGGTATTAGCTCCAACTCTACCTTTGAAATAACCATTAATAGAACTTAAATGATTGGTGAAAATAAATGTTGTACCACTACCATCAGCGCGAACTACAAATTTAATTGGACTATTTGGTAGATTTGCACCGGGGTTATCCCCTTTAATTTTTGGATCATTCCAGTTTTTAATTTGTCCAGAGAAAATTGCTGGTAATGTGGTACGAGATAATCTCAATTTGTTGACACCAGGTAAATTATAAACAACGGAAACGGCACCACCAGCAGTGGGTACTAAGATCACACCATTCTTAACTTTAGCGATTTCATCATCTTTCATCGCTGCATCACTACCACCAAAGTCAACTGTTCCCGCAATGGTTTGACGAATACCACCACCACTACCAATGGCTTGGTAGTTAACTTTTAAGTCTGGGTACTTTTTCTTAACTTCACGAGCATATTTTTCATACAGAGGAGCAGGAAATGTTGCTCCAGCACCGTTTAAAGTTTGAGCTTGAGCGATCGCACTCAACATTGGACTCAATGCAACAGCCCCGGTTATGACTGAAGTGGCAACAACACGATTCAAAATGGTGGATAAAAAAGCCATACTGCCTCTTAAGTTTTCAGAAATACTTACTTAGGGAATTACATCCTGGTATTAATTTGATATTAAATGGTTAAGAAAAAATTAAGAACACGGCAAAAGCTGTTTAAGTTTAATTTAAACATTTAATTTTAAGTAGTGGGGGGAGTTGGGGGAGTGGGGGGAGTAGGGGGAGTTGGGG
>NZ_VILC01000114.1:7373-12939 GCF_009712065.1 Aphanizomenon sp. UHCC 0183
GGGGGGAGTTGGGGAGTTGGGGGAGTGGGGGGAGTTGGGGGAGTGGGGGGAGTTGGGGGAGTGGGGGGAGTGGGGGGGGTTGGGGAGAAATTTCTTCTTTCTGAACTCCTGATAGCGAAGCGTGGCGTTAGCCATACTTCTGAATGGGCGCAGGCCCTGCGCCCCTACCTCCTGATAGCGTAGCGTGGCGTTAGCTATACTCCTGTTCAATAAAATATCCTAGCAGTGTGTTATGTAAATAAACAGTCTGCTAGGAATAAGTAATATTGCTTGCCATGTTTGAGCGGATTAGTATTTATTTGCATAAAAATACTGTCCTACGGCTAACTACAATAAACAAAAAAGGTGTATAAATTGGTTAAGATAATTCATGTAAATGGTTAATTTGTGATTAAAATCAAAGTCCGAGATTGCTAACGGGTGTATTTTTTTTGGTAATCTAAACTGGCACTTTTAGGGGTTTTCATAGTCGTGACAACCCTGACTGTGGCAAAATAAGTGATTAAAGAGAATTTTATGGCGCTCATAGTTCAAAAATACGGTGGTACATCTGTTGGTTCAGTCGAACGGATTCAAGCTGTGGCAATGCGGGTTGAAAAAACTGTCAAAGCTGGAAATTCTGTTGTAGTAGTGGTTTCTGCAATGGGTAAAACCACTGACGGGTTAGTTAAACTAGCTAATGACATCTCTAAAACTCCTAGTCGTCGGGAAATGGATATGCTGCTTTCTACAGGGGAGCAAGTTACCATTGCTTTACTGAGTATGGCATTGCAGGAAATTGGTCAACCAGCAATTTCGATGACTGGCGCTCAGGTAGGGATTGTTACCGAAGCAGAACACAGCCGCGCCCGGATTTTACATATTGAAACTGAACGCTTAATGCGGCAAATTAATGGCGGTAAAGTGGTTGTGGTTGCCGGTTTTCAAGGAATTAGCAGTACAGAAGCATTAGAAATTACTACTTTGGGACGTGGTGGTTCTGACACTTCCGCAGTCGCCATAGCCGCTGCTATCGGGGCAGATTTTTGTGAAATTTATACAGATGTTCCGGGAATTTTAACTACAGATCCGCGTCTTGTTCCTGAAGCCCAATTATTGACAGAAATCACGAGTGATGAAATGCTGGAATTGGCTAGTTTAGGGGCGAAGGTATTACATCCCAGGGCTGTGGAAATTGCCCGCAATTATGGCGTTCCCCTGGTGGTACGCTCAAGTTGGACGGATCAGCCCGGAACTTGGGTAACTACGCCGTCAAGGCAAGATCGGGCGTTAGTAAATTTAGAATTGGCACGACCAGTGGATGCTGTGGAGTTTGATATTCAACAGGCTAAGGTGGCTTTATTGCGTGTTCCTGATAGACCAGGGATAGCCGCCCAGTTATTTGGGCAAATTTCCCAGGAAAATGTTGATGTGGATTTAATTATTCAGTCTATTCATGAAGGTAATACTAATGACATTGCTTTTACAGTAAATACTTCAATATTAAAACGGGCGGAAGCAGTATCATTGGCTATAGCACCGATATTTAAAAATCAGCATAGTTCAGATGAAGCGGAAGTAATGGTAGAAAAAGATACTGCTAAAGTGAGTATTGTCGGGGCGGGAATGATTGGTCGTCCGGGGGTAGCAGCGCAGATGTTTACAACTTTGGCGGAAGCTGGTGTGAATATTCAGATGATTTCTACTAGTGAAGTTAAGGTGAGTTGTGTTGTGGATATTGGGGATTGCGATCGCGCTATAGCTGCTTTGTGTCATACTTTTGAAATCAACTCTTCTTCTACTTCTCTCTCCTGTGCTGCGACTAAAGCCCCGGCTGTGCGTGGTGTCGCTTTAGACATGAACCAAGCCCGAATTGCGATTCGGCAAGTACCAAATCATCCGGGTATGGCTGCCAAATTGTTTGGATTTTTAGCGCAACATAACATCAGTGTGGATATGATTATTCAGTCCCAACGTTGTCGAATAGTAAATGGTGTTCCCGGAAGGGATATTGCCTTTACTGTGGCGAGAATGGATGCAGAAAACGCTCAACAGAGATTAAAAGCAGTTGCCAAAGAGTTTGATTGGGGTGAGGTAGTATTAGATCAGGCGATCGCTAAAGTTAGTATCGTTGGTTCTGGGATGGTGGGACAACCAGGTACTGCTGCCAAAATGTTTACAGCTTTAGCCAAAAATCACATCAATATTCAAATGATTGCTACTTCGGAAATTAAAATTAGTTGTGTTGTGGGAGAAGATGAAGGGGTGAAAGCTTTGCAAGTTATTCACTCAGCTTTTGATTTGGCTGGAAGTGAAAAATTTGTAGTTCCAGTGTAACCAACCTTATTTTTTATAGGATAATCCCATAGGGTGGCCAATTTCCACCCTAGATTTATGTAAATTTTTGTTACTTTTACTTTTCTCAGGTTATGTTATTTAAATACAATCTTCTGGGAGTAATTACTCTGATACCTAAAAATATGCAGATTGGAGCGAAATATCTTCAAAACTGCTTCTAATGATGGTATTTTAAATCTACCAGGAAAAACAATGATTGAAATGACAGAACAGCCTCAAGAATTACAGGAACGCTTCAAAAAGTTCACGATCTTACATTCCAATGATATGCACGGTGACTTTTTGGCTGAGGCCAAAGGAGCAGAAGGTAATCTTATTGGTGGGTTAGCTCTGATTTCTGGATATCTCAATAAAGTACGTTCTGAAGAGAAAAACACACTATTTGTAATTTCCGGTGATATGGTTCAGGGATCAATGATTGATACCGAATATAAAGGGGTTTCAACCATAGAAATCATGAACTATCTTGCCCCTAGTGTCGTAACTTTAGGAAATCATGAATTAGACTATGGCTTGCCTCATTTACTTTTCCTAGAAAAGATGGCAAATTTCCCCATTGTCAACGCCAATCTTTATATCAAAAAATATAACAAACGCTTGATGAATCCTTATCTAATCCTCAATGTAGATGGATTTGATATTATGTTCATTGGCATTGTTACCGATGAGGTACTAAAATCCTTAAAACTGGATTCTAGTATTGGCACTTTTATCAATCTAGAAGATGCTGCTGCCGAAGTTGGTAAAATTTGCGATGCTTACAAAACAGAGGATATTGACTTAACAATTCTGCTTACCCATATTGGCTTTGAAGAAGATAAAAAACTAGCAGCAATGCTTGATCCAGTCTGGGGTGTGGATATGATCATTGGTGGACATTCTCACACTTTTTTGGAACAACCCGCTAAAGTTAATGATATTCTCATTGCCCAAGCAGGTGTAGGTACAGATCAGATTGGACGTTTTGATATTGTAGTTGATGATGATACAAACAATATTGTGGAATGGAAATGGCAACTGATTCCTGTAGATCCTAATCTCGCTGAACCAGATCCAGATCTCACCAATTTTATTAACTCTTTTAAAGACGAGGTAGATCGAAAATATAATCGTCTAATTGGTCGTTTAAATCGTAAACTTACCCATCCTAAACGGGAACAAGAAACGGATTTAGGTAACTTAATTACCGATATTTTTGCCCAATTAGAAGCAACAATAAATGTGGTTTTAATTGGTAGTGGCTCAATCCGAGGCACAGAATTAGGTCCTTTAGTAACCCTGGGTAATTTGAAAAAAGTTTATCCCTATGATGGTCCGCTTTATAAAATTAAAGTGACAGGGGAGAAACTGCTCAAAATGTTTAATTATATTATGAGAGCAGAAAACCGAATTCCTGGTGAAAGTAATTATTTCCAGGTGAATAAAGGTATTCAAGCTGTTTACCATGAGGCTGAGAAAAAGCTAGAATCATTAACAATTAATGGAGAACTTGTACAACCTGAAACCCATTATATACTCTGTTTGCAAGAGTATCATTACAAAAATTCATTTGCCAGCCTCAATTTAACTAAGGAAGAATTGGTTGAATTAAGTGAGCCTAAAGTGGTAACTACATCTGCTCAAAATGTGCTTGAAGAATATTTTGCTTCTCATCAACTTCTTGATAGTCAAATCGAAGAAAGACTAATTATTAAATAGGAAGTAATCTATTACAATCAGTAGCAAAACTACTGGGGGTGGGGTTTTCCGCCCTCAATAGTATTAAATCAGATGATTCCTATGTTTTTTAAAATTGTTTAATTATTGAAAATCCTCCCTTTAATTTCCTCTACCAAATCTGCCAAATTCATTTCTATTTGTTCACCACTTTGTAAATCCTTCAATGATGATTTTTGTGCTGCTGCTTCTTCCGCACCAATAATTACACAAAACCTAATTCCTTGCTTATCTGCCGCTTGAAATTGTTTACCTAAAGGGCGTTTTTCAAAGTTAGTCACAACATTAATTCCCGCTTGCCGTAACTGTTGAGATACTTGTAAATAAACAGGCATTAAATCCTCTTGCATATTTACTACTACAACTTGAGTAGGTGTAGCAGATAAAGTATTCAGAATACCCGCTTTTAATAACCTGCTAATTAACCGAGTTAAACCAATAGAAATACCCACACCGGGCATTTTTTCACCGATAAACATTCCCACTAATTCTTCATATCTCCCACCAGAACAAATACTCCCCAAAGCCTCATGGCCTAATAAAGTAGTTTCATAAACCGTGCCAGTATAGTAATTTAAACCACGAGCAATAGATAAATCAATACAGAAACGTTTATCAGCAACTCCTAAATTTCTCACTCCATTAATTACAGTTTCTAATTCATTCACTCCTAAATTAAATTGTTCTGCATCTGGCAAACTTTGAGCTAGGTGTTTGAGTTTATCTAAAACATCATCAATGCTGCCATCAATTTTCACAAACTCAATAATTTTCTCCGTTTGTTCTGAAGAAATATCTTCTTTCTCTAACTCTTGTTTGACTTTAGCTTCGCCAATTTTCTCCAAATTATCAATAATACTAATACAGGTTTTAATTTGGTTCTCAGCAACTCCTACAGATTGGAAAAACCCTGTTAGAATTTTGCGGTTATTAATGCGAATCACAAAATCGCCAATATTAATCTTTTCAAAGATCTCCGTGATAATTGCCGGCATTTGGGCATCATAAAGTAAACTCAATTTACCACGAGCAACCACATCAATATCACATTGTCGAAACTGCCGAAACCGTCCATCTTTTGCCCGTTCACCCCGAAATACCATGTCCGTTTGATAACGAGCAAAAGGAAAAGTTAATTCATTTAAGTGACGGGCAATATACGCAGCAAGAGGAACAGTTTGATCAAATTTTAAAGCCCTGGCTTCTGAACCAGTTTCTCCAGATTTATCCTTTTCTGCTTGGCGATTTGGTGGTAAAATTGGCTCAATACCATAAATAATATTGTCACCTTGATTACCTTTAGCTTGTAGGACTTCTAATCTTTCTACTGCTGGGGTTTCAATGGGTGTAAAACCATAACTTTCAAAAACCTGACGAATAATATCTAGTAAATATACTTCTAGACGCTTTTCGCTAGGTAAAAATTCAGGAAAACCGCTAGGAGTAGAAAAGTTAATTTTGTCACTTTTAGTCATTTTTTTACCTTAATAAATGGGAAATTAATTACAGACTA
>NZ_VILC01000115.1:0-866 GCF_009712065.1 Aphanizomenon sp. UHCC 0183
GTAAACCATTGAGAAAATCCAGAACAGTTGCTAAACCATCAAGCCGCCCCATCACTCACTGAAGAAATTGTCCAAAAAGTTGGTGATCGCTCTTAAACTCACTTTAAACTAAATAGAAATTTCAGCAGTTCTGTGTATCATATTTAACTAATATTTTCTGTTTAGATGAAAATTGTCAAGATATGTAAAGAGATTTGTCAAAATCTCGGACAAGCAAAGATATACCTTTAGAACGTTAAACTTCCTGAGATTTAATTAAGGAGAAACCTACATGAGTCCTATTCTAGAATCTAAGGCTATTGTTTGTGGTATTGGTCTATCTGGTATTTTGGTCTCTCTTTTAGTCAACATCAATGTACTGTCTGCTCAAGCACAAACAAATCAAAGAACGAGAACTACTACTACTCCAGTATTAATTGATGCAACTATGCCCGATAAGATTTTAGAGATAGCAAAAGGCTTTGGTACTGCATCTCTTGACAAAGACAATGTGGGTGATCCGAGAATTACTGGGAGAATTGATGGACAAAAATATACTATTCATTTTTACGGCTGTCTCAATGGTAAAGACTGTGATGATATTCAGTTTTATACTTACTGGACGGGAGGGCGAAATGCCACTTTAGATAAAATCAATGAATGGAATCGTAAAACAAGATTCGGTAAAGCATACTTAGATACAGATGGCGATACCGCTTTGGAAATGACCGTTAACATAGATTATGGTGTATCCACAAGGAATTTAGAAGATAATTTTTCTTGGTGGAATAAAACTGTTCAGTCCGTCGTCCAAGATATTTTGACTGAATAGGGTAAATGCAGATTATAGTCTCACGCTTCAAAACAGTTGAGAAATATCTGGGTAA
>NZ_VILC01000115.1:1227-12542 GCF_009712065.1 Aphanizomenon sp. UHCC 0183
AAAATCTCCCTTTTACAACCGATAAGCCAATAGAAAGGGTGGCGACATAAATTTAGAGATAAACATTGTTACAAATGATAAACATCTCTGTCAAATATCCCTTTTAAAACCGATAAGCCAGTAGTGAAAGTCCAGAATAGTTTAGGGGCATAAAACCATGAAAGTCAAAAACTTATTAGCAGTTATTCTTGCATTAGGGACAATTACCATTAGCACCAAGGCTTTAGGACAAGATTTCTTCACAGCACAAACACAGTTTCCTGGGTTTACGTCCTCCGGTAGTAATAGTAATTTATTCCGAGGTTTACCCGCAACAAATTCCCAAGATTCCCGTCAATCGGTTAAATATTTTACTCAACTTATAAAGACATCCCCTAATGATCCTTGTGCCTACCTCGGTAGAGCATTATCTCATTTCACTAATGGGAATTATAAAGCAGCGAAAGCTGATTTTGATAAGGTGATTGAGCTTGATCCCAGTATTCCCTATGCTTATGTTGGTCGTGGGTCTTGTTTTGTAGTACTGAATAGTCCAATATCGGCACTTAGTGATTTTAAAAAGGCTTCATATCTACTTCAAGAGGAAGGAGAGAAGGAAACGGCAGACATGATCAACAGTCTCATAACAATGATTGAGTTAACTTATTCGATAAACAGTTAGAGCAATAAGCACTGGAGGTATTTGGGGGTTAAGCACTATGAGAATTAATCATAGCATACTTTCCCCGAATACTTCCTTTTAAGCTTTGATCAATGATTCTGGCGACCATAAATAAACTCAGTTTGGATCTGAGAAAATTATGAAATATCACGTTTTAAACATTTTTTAAGTATTGGTAACATAAACCATAGATATTGGTAGTATAATGCCAACATTAATCTTATTAACCAAAGATCCGCCGATCTTAGTCGAATCGAAAATAACGGATATGACACCTGATGAACTAAATCAGATTTTGCTAAGTCCCTTAGCAAGGAAAAAACTATTACGAATAGAAAAGCATAAGCTGCGGGAGATAATCAACTCTATTTCTTTGCGTGAGTCTTTATTAAATTACGTCCGGCAACAGAACGACCCCCAAGAAGCTAACGAAATAATAGGCTTCATTATTCAGATAATCGAAAAGTCTGGACTAATGTGGGGCGGAGGTAAAATACCATCTGATATCTATGAAGAGGCTTTATCAAGAAATAAGGAATGGTTTTTGAAAGATTTTGCTCAGAAATATAATCCCAAACTATCTAGTATTAGCACTTGGTTTAACAAGTATCTGAAATGGAAAATTCTCGATGTTGTCCGCGAGATAACTAAACAACAGGAAAGAGAAGATAATGATGATGCACAAATTGACAATATTCCTTCGCCTGATCAGTTTTCTTTTAATGAAACCATTGAAGAGTGGAGAGAATTAGTCAAAGATTCCCCGAATTTATGTAACTGTCGGATGCAAAATTATCATCATGTTGACTGTAAGTTATTGCTGATTGATATTCTTGATATTCTGCATGATAATAATCACTATGCTGATCAAAGAAATCCCTATTTATGGGAGATTTTGGCTAAGAAATACAAAGTACCATCATTATCCTTAAAACGATTTTGTAAAAGCCGATGTTTTCGCGGGTTTAAAGGCCTTCTTGACTAAAAATTCCCGTAAATAAGCTATTTAGGTTGACTGCACAAGGATGAACATTATGGAAAACAGGGATTTTATTACCAATTATCTGTTAGCAGTTCACATAACTAGCAAATTCAGCTAATAAAATGCTTTTGGAGAAACATATTATGACAGAACCAATTACCATTGCACTTACAAAAGAAAACCGTCAACAGGCTAATAAATTTGCCCAAAAACAGTCAACTCGACAACGAGCCGAACAGGTTTATCGCAATACCCTAGCTGTTTTAGCTACTCAACATTTTTTAGAAGTTTTAGGTATTGAAACAGACTTAGAACGTAGTCACTGTTGGAATCCCTTAGAGCAACAGTTAGAAAATATCGCCGATTTATATATTCCTGCTTTGAATGGTTACTTAGAATGTCGTGCTATACACAAGCAAGATTCTAAATGTTACTTTCCCCCTGAAGTCCAATCGGAAAGGACTGCTTATGTGATTGTTGAAATAGATGAACCCTATCAAGTAGGAGAAATCATAGGATTTGTTCCTTCTGTATCAGTATCAGAATTACCACGGTCTTATTTTCAGCCCCTTGATGCCTTTTTAGAATATTTGATACCCGATCCAGTAATAGACGATCCAGTAATAGTAAAACTTGGGAATTGGGTTCAGGGTAAATTTGAACTTGATTGGCAACCCCAACGGGATTTATTGGAGAGAATGACAGCAATCAGTAAAAAAACTCCAAGTCCAGTGATGAAGTCAAGTCCAGTGATGAGAGATATAAATCTGGTTTTGGAAACCCCTAGCGAAGAGGATTTAGTCAATGACATCTGCAATACCCAGGATGATAACAAGCGTTGGCAATCGGCTGAGTTGTTATGGCAAAAAAATCCCCAACATTCTGCCTGTCCTATTATCAGCGCTAAGGATTTAGGAGTTTATCTACTGGGTTATTCTCTAGCGTTGATGGTGGGAATTGTACCCAAGTCAGACGGCGAGATACTAATCATTCTGCGTGTTTATTCCTTAGAGCAAGAACCGTATTTACTACCAACTGGGTTAAAGCTGACCATAACGGATCTAAGGGACAATATTGTAGTAACAACAATGGAATCACAGACAGGAGATATTTATATCGAGTCTAAAATAAATGGAAGTTCAGGCGAATATTTCAGTGTCACAGTAACTCTGAGTGATAGCAGTTTTACTCAGGAGTTTGTGATTTAAACAACAATTAATTTTCTCAGTAACTACGTTTTGAAATAATTCTGAGATATTAGATATTTGTGATAAATCATGCTTAAATAGGAAAATAAGCATGATTTTTCGTACATCTACCTCATTTATTGTTCTATGCTTAACCTTGTACTTAGATTTTATTCAGGTAGTTTTGATACAGGATTTTCAGGAGAATTAGTTGATGTCAGTAATCAAGTGCTGATTGCGAAATTTACATTTCCCGCATCACCGGAAATGCCACAGCTATATAAACAATGGCAAGATGGATTACGAGAAAACACTAGGCTTCGTTTAACTAGCGCTGGAGATGCACGTTTAACATCGCACTTAAAAAAATGTGAAGAAGCTAAAAGAGCATTAGAAGATTGTAGTCAAAAATGGTTTAGAGATGGAAATTTCTATGTGCTGAGTGAAAAAATTAAAAACAAAATTCCAGCTAATGAAACTGTTGTCCGTATTAATCTTGTTTTTAGTCACTTTGATGTAAATAAGGATGATAATGATATCCTCCGTAGACTTCCCTGGCAATTATGGAGAGGCTTATTGGATTCAGGAGATTCTAAAAAGAGTACGTTTGCTTTATCAGAAGATTTAAGTGAAGATTACACTAAAAGAAATAGGCATCATCATGTTTTAAAATCACCCGTAAGAATTTTAGCAATTTTCGGTAGCGATGAAAATGGCTTAAATCAAAAGCCTGAGAAAGAAATATTGAATCAGTTAAAAAATAATAATGGTGTAAGGGTTCAAATTGAAGAAAAACCAAATAGAGATAGAGTGAATAAATTATTATGGGATTCCAAGTGGGATATTTTATTTTTTTCAGGACATAGTTCTAGTCAGGAAAGAACTGGAACAATTCAAATTAATGATGGAGATTCTCTACCCTTAGATCATCTCAAGGAAGCACTAGAAGAATCCAAGAAAAAAGGTTTAAAAATAGCAATATTCAATTCTTGTGATGGGTTAGGAATTGCAAATGTTTTGATACAAGTAGGAATTCCGGCTGTAATTGTCATGAAAGAACCTGTCCCAGATAGTTTTGCCTCTGAATTTTTGTTAAAGTTTTTGGAAGCTTTTGTTAAAAAAGGTCAGCGGTTTTCTTTAGCAGTTCGTGAAGCTACAGGAAGGTTAAATATAAAAGACAATGACTTTCCCGGAGCAACATGGTTACCTGTGATTTATTATTCCCATCAAAATCAGCCGGACTATATTTGGCCGACTCCAGGTGTAATAACCCGTTTGTTGACTTTCTTATTTAAGTTTTTCTCCCCAAGACTAAATGTAATTAAAACCGGGGTTTCTAAAATAATTAACACTTTTAAATCAAAAAAGATATTATTTGGTTTAACTGTAATTGTTACCGCTTCCATAATTATAATTGCTGGTATTTCTAAATTACTATCACCAGCACCGTCTATTTGTAAATCATGGAATGGTGTGATTCATTCTATAGAATTTACTCCTGATGGTAAATATCTAGCTACTAGCAGTTTAGACAATACATTAAGAGTATTTGAGATAGACAGATTAAAACCTGAAGATGTTATCAAAAGAGATGAATTATTGAAAAAGCAAATTCACTGTGAAGAAGAGAGAAATATAGTTGACCTTTCATTTAGCAGTGACAATAAGTATCTAGCTGTTGCAGATATGCAATCAACTATTAATGTGCTAAGGTTGCCAGAACATGGAAGTGGTAAGCTACAAGAATTAAAACTTAAATCTTCAAACTTTCCAAAAATATTGAGTAGTATAGTCAAAATTAGCTTCAGTAACAATAACAATAACTATTTAGCAGCAGCAAATATTTCTGGACAAGTAGAATTGTGGCAGATTCAAGATCAAGAAGTCATAAAAATCCAAGATATTCGTGATCAAGGTAAGTATAAGCTTCAGTTAAGGTTCAGTTCGGATAAATCACATAACAATTATTTAGTTATGTCCGATGTGACAGGTAAAGAATTTTGGTGGGATTTAAAAAAATCAGAAAGTATTGATCCAGAAAAAGTAGATATTACAGATATTAAAGTAACAGATGGAAGTATTTCTAGTTGTAAAAAATACGAGTGTAATAAAAACATCACACCCAACAATAGCCAAATCGAATCCTTTAAAAATATTATTCCCAGTCCTAATGGTAAATATATGGCTGTTATTGGTATTGGTAACGATAACAAAAATGAAAATGTCGAATTGTGGGAGCAGAAGAATCAATCATGGACAAAAATAGAAATAGAGACAAAAATAGAAATAGAGACAAAAATAGACACAAAAACAATAACAGACGTGGCCTTTTGGCAAAAAGACAATAAAACTTCATTGATTGTAGCTACTACTAATGATAGAAATTTATTATTACTTACGCTAAAGTGAACTTAAAAATTTATTATTGCGTAGGGGTAATTACATGAATTACCCCTGCTTCCGTTATATGCTGTGTAAGTCCTGTTTATAATCCTCAATTACGATAAAAGATACGCAAGATCCTAATTGCTGCATTTTGTTTCATCGGTCAGACATTTTTGAGTGTCTTCCGACGCTTTTTTCATAATACCTTCAACCGCATCATCCTTTGTTTCAGTCTTAAGTGCATATTGGAGACTCGTTTGTAAAATATTAGATACTTCCTCATATCTAGCAAGACGTGGACGTGAAACCGTTTTGTCCACCATTTTGAAAAGTTCTGGATAATGACTATATCTAGAAACAATTAAGGGATCAAAAAATAGGTCTTTACGAGTAGGAACAGACCCATGTGATAAAGTAAAGAGTAACTGAGATTCACGACTAGTGAGAAACTTGACTGCTTTTATAGCTGCTTCTTGACGTTCTTTATCTATATTCTTAGCAATTGCTAAACCCCAACCGCCATGACAACCTTTTCCACCAACTACGGGTGCAATACCAATTTTGCCTCGAACCTTTGACTCTGGCTTCTGAGCTTCAGCCCACACACCAGGCCAACTACGTAAAAAAGCACTATTTCCCTGTATAAACTTGTTTTTGGCATCTTGTTCTTCAGCAGTGTCTGACGGAATTTTTCTTAAGAATTTAACCGCTTTGATAGCTTTTGGACTGTCTAATCCAACAACTTGATCATACGGATTAATCCAAAAACCATCATAACCATAAAGGACTTCTACAAACATAGGCACTAGTGCTTCTCCCTTATTTGGCCATGATAAGTAATCTAAGTCATTATTCTTATTGAAATTTTGGGCAGTTTTTAGGAAATCCTCGGGAGTCTTTGGTACTTGTACTTTTTTACTTTTTAGTAACTCATTATTGTAGTAAAGTACGCCTACATCAGTGCGAAAAGGAATACGATAAAGTTTTGATTTATACTTGCCATTATCAATTTCAGTCTTAAGAAAACCTTGCAATTCCTCTTCTTTAAAGTGTTTATCAAGAGGGAGAAGATATTGTGCAAACTCACGCAACCAAATAATGTCAGTGTAAATTAAGTCATAATGATGATTATCATCACCACATTCTACGTTGCTATTATTGGTATTTTTATCCTTAATCAAACTGTCTGAATACATTTTTTTTAATGTCTCTATCTCCCGATCATCTGGTTTATTGAGGGTAATTTTAATCTTACCCTTATTATCATTATTAAACTTTTCAGTTAACTGGTTCCAATTTGTTATTTCGTTTGCAGGTACAGCAAAACATAGGGTAATTTCTTTCTGAGCCGATGACTGACAGGCATATAATGTTACACTCAAACCTAAAGCAACAGTAAACAATGGTACAGTCAACTTATGTGTTGTGGGTGTAATTCTCTGTAATAACCCTGATAATTGGTTTAAAAAATTGGGATTCTTCATAATCAGAATTAAATGTATTAAAGCCAGAAAAATTGAAGTAAAAAGTAAAGTCTGGTTTTATCCAGGTTTTATATAGTAGATGATAACAACCTGCAAAATCCAGCAAAAAATTGTTATATTATGGTTTTTACCATGAAACCCTTTGATTTTAACAAAACAAACCCGCAAAAAAAGATATTGCTAAATCTTAAACATTACACAGGCATATTCCTCATTGTTTTACTCAGCATTATCTTACTTTCCGTGCCGCAAGCTTTATCAAACCAACCAGTAGTCCTGAATTTATTATTAACTGCTCCCGATGCTCAACCTTGGAAGCAAGGTATAATAAAAGACTTTGAAGCCAAAAATCCAGGGATTCGTATCAATTTAATCGAAGGTCCAAACGCTACAAATTTAGTGGAAGACTTATATACTTCAGCATTTATCTTAGGTGAATCCCCTTATGATTTGGTCAATATGGATGTTATTTGGACACCCAAGTTTGCTGCTGCTGGTTGGTTATTAGACTTGAGTAATGGCCTTACCGCAGAAGAGTTAGCCAAATTTTCGCCTACAGATATAGAAGCGGGACGTTACGAAGGAAAACTTTACAGAATTCCGATCCGAAGTGATTTAGGAGTCCTTTACTACCGGAAAGACCTGCTAGATCAAGGGGGATTTGAACCACCAGAAAGCTTTACAGAGTTATTCAAAATTTCTCAGTCTTTAAAAAACCAAGGAAAAATTAATTGGGGATATCTTTGGCAAGGAAGGCAGTACGAAGGACTAGCGGCTATGTTTGTGGAAGTTTTGCAAGGTTTTGGTGGATTTTGGGTGAATCCTGATAACTTAGAAGTGGGTTTAGATAAACCTGAGACATTAAAGGCGATCTCTTTTCTAAAAGATACCATTGAACAGGAAATTTCCCCACCTGGAACTACAACATATATGGAGGAGGATACAAGACGTATATTTCAAAGCGGTCAAGCGGCATTTTTACGCAGTTGGCCTTATGTTTGGCCTCTAGCCAATGGTGAAGATTCTCCCATTAAAGATAAAATTGGTATCAAACTTATGGCCAGTAGTCCTGGTAACATGGGAGGAACTTGTTTAGGCGGCTGGGGATTGGGAATTGCCAAATCTTCTAAACATCCTCAAGAAGCTTGGAAAGCAATTCAATACTTTACCAGTGAAGAAGCACAGCGCCAATTTATTTTGAAAGGGGGTTTTGTGCCAAGCAGGCGCTCATTATTTACAGATCCAGAAATTGTCAGTAAATACCCTCATTATTCTCAGTTACTTGAAATAGCTGATAAAGCCGTTTTACGTCCACCCATTCCCCAGTATGCCCAAGTATCAGATATTTTACAGCGTTATCTTAGTGCTGCACTCACAAATCGGATGACCCCGGAAACGGCAATGGAAGCTGCTGCTAATGAAACTCGAAGATTACTGGGGACTGGAGATTAACGATGAAAAAACTTTATGAGCTATGAATACCAAACAAACCATCAGAAGTCAAGAACAACGAACAGCATGGATTTTGCTACTACCTGCTATGCTGTTGCTGCTATTTGTCTTTGGCTATCCAATAGTCCGAGCCTTTTGGTTAAGTTTTTTTACTCAAAACTTAGGAACGAAACTACAACCGGTCTTTTGTGGTTTTAGCAATTACCTGCGAATGGTGGGGGATGGTCGTTTTTGGGAAAGTTTGAGGATAACAACAGTATTCACTTTATCAACGGTGTTGTTAGAGTTACTGCTGGGATTGGGTATTGCCCTAGTCCTAAATAAGCAGTTTTTTGGCAGGGGTGGAGTACGGACAATAGCTATTCTACCTTGGGCTTTGCCCACCGCCCTCATTGGTATCGCTTGGGCTTGGATTTTTAATGACCAATTTGGAGTTGTTAATGATATTCTGTTACGGTTAGGTTTAATTCAAACTGGTATTAATTGGTTGGGAGAACCGACATTAGCAATGATAGCCGTAATAGTTGCAGATGTGTGGAAAACGACTCCATTTATTAGTATTTTGCTATTAGCTGGTTTGCAGTCAATTTCACCTGACTTGTATGAAGCTCATCTAATGGATGGTGCAACACCCTGGCAAAGTTTCTACCAGATTACCCTACCCCTATTGAGTCCGCAAATACTCATTGCTACCTTGTTTCGGTTTGCTCAGTCCTTTGGAGTTTTTGACTTGATTTCTGTTATGACCGGTGGAGGTCCAGGTGGTGCAACGGAAGTAGTATCACTGTATATCTACTCTACCGTGATGCGTTACTTAGATTTTGGATATGGAGCAGCTTTAGTTGTGGTGACATTTCTTTTGTTGATTACAGCAGTAGCTATTGCTAGTTTATTACTCAAAAAATTTTCTGTGAAGCGCATTTACTAATTCCTATACTGTCACTGAGAGAAAATTGATGACAAGTCCCAAACTACAAACAAAAGTCAAAAATTCAGGCCAACAAATCTTAATTTGGGTACTAATTTTCCCAATAGTGGTTTTCTGTCTAGCTCCACTGATGTGGCAGATACTCACCTCATTTAAACTCAATCAAGATATTGCCAAAATTCCTACCGTTTATTTTCCTGCTCGAATTACTTTCAATCACTACATCGAATTATTTACTAGTCGTCCGTTTTGGCTTTATATATTGAATAGTGCCTTTGTCTCCATTGTTTCTACAGTTTTATCTTTGGTAGTGGGTGCGCCTGCGGCCTATGTCTTAGCAAGGTTACGTCCTTGGGGTGGCAGAGCCATCATAGCAGCTATCTTGATTGTTACTTTATTCCCAGGAATTTTATTATTTTTGGGACTTTTAGAAATTATCAAGGGATTACATCTAGGTAATAACTATTTATCGCTGATTATTCCTTATACAGCTATTAATTTACCATTAACGATTTTGGTATTACGCAGTTATTTCCAGCAATTACCAAAAGACTTGGAAGATGCCGCCAGAGTAGATGGCTACAATACTGTGCAAATGTTACTGCAAATACTACTACCATTGACAATTCCTGCTTTGGTAACAACTGGAATTATCACTTTTATTTTTGCCTGGAATGAGTTTATCTTTGCTCTGACATTTATTACTCGTGACGAGATGAAAACGATTCCCGTGGCAGTGGCACAATTGGGGGGTGCTACAGTATTTGAGATTCCTTATGGACCTATTGCTGCGGCGACGGTGGTTGGTACGTTCCCCTTAATTTTACTTCTTTTCTTTTTTCAGCGTCAGATCATTCAAGGTCTTACGGCTGGTGCTGTTAAGCAATAACAAAGGAAGAAGTAAGAATAGTCAAAAAATAAAATCATTAATTAAAAGCAGAACAATGGTAAAACTAGAACTAAAAAACCTAAATAAAGCCTATAGTTCTAAAATTATTCCAGTTAAAAACATTAATTTAACTGTAAATGACAATGAATTTCTCACTTTACTAGGTCCGAGTGGTTGTGGTAAGTCAACAATACTACGAATGATTGCAGGGTTAGAGGAACCAACTAGCGGACAGATACTGCTTGGAGATGAGAATATCACATTTAAACGTCCCGGCGATCGCAATATGGCGATGGTATTTCAAAGTTATGCCCTTTACCCACATATGACTGTATCTGAAAACTTAGCCTCTGGACTCAAGTTGAAAAAAACCCCTTCTGTTGAAATTCAGCGTCGCGTAACAGCAGTTTCAGAACTGTTGGGATTAGAGGAATTGCTACAGCGCAAACCCGGACAACTATCAGGGGGGCAAAGACAGAGGGTCGCTGTCGGTCGAGCTTTAGTGCGTCATGCTGAAGTTTACTTGCTGGATGAACCACTGAGTAACCTGGATGCAGTTTTACGGGAACAAGTCCGTGCTGATATTAAACAAATATTTGCTCTCCAAAAAGCTCCAGTGGTTTATGTCACGCACGATCAAACAGAAGCAATGACACTTTCAACAAAAGTGGCTGTGCTTAATCATGGTTTTGTCCAGCAACTCGACTCACCAGAACGTATATACAATGAGCCAGCCAATTTATTTGTAGCTGGATTTGTTGGTAGTCCAAAAATGAACTTGCTAACTTTATCATGTCAGGGACACTATGCAATGTTAGGTGATGCAAAAATACTGTTGCCAGATATACCAACAGTACCATCCAAAATTGTGTTAGGTATCCGTCCAGAACACATCAGGATTGCACAACCAGGGGATACACAGACTATTCAAGGCCGAGTATATCTGGTGGAAAATTTAGGTATGCACAATTTAGTAAGTGTGCGTATTGATAGTTATGACGCGGAAGCGTTGACCGTGCGTGTTTTGTTAACTCCAGACGAAAAATCTAATCATGAAGAGATGAGATTAACTTTACCGTCCCAAAATCTTCACTGGTTTGATGTTCAATCTGGTAATCAGCTATTACGCAGATAAATGGCGTAAATATGGCGATTATTTTACTGTCAGCCATAACTAAATGGCGAACTGACAAATCAACTTTTTCAGCAAGCCCCACTTATGAATAAATTGAAACCGTTAATCACCAACTCAAAAATATTTCACAACTTGCTCACTTGTTCATTCTCGGCATCGTAGTGTTGGTAATTTTATGGTTAATGTTACTGCTGCTTTAATAGCTTATACTT
>NZ_VILC01000116.1:0-7179 GCF_009712065.1 Aphanizomenon sp. UHCC 0183
TTGGAAGTCTCTAATTGATTGATAAACCCCTACATTTTTGGGCGCAGACCCTGCGCCCCTACCGTATATGCCTGTATTTCGTCAAAATATTGTCACCTATAGTCCCGCCTATACTATCGTTCCTACTTATGAATGCTTTAATCGCTGTACATACTGCAATTTCCGCACAGAACCGGGTAAAAGTCCTTGGTTGACTCTTGGGGCTGCTAAACAGATTTTTTTACAACTTAAAAATCAAAATGTCTGTGAAATCCTGATTTTGAGTGGGGAGGTCCATCCCCATTCAGCCAGACGGGAAGCTTGGTTTGAACGAATTTATGATTTGTGTGCATTAGCATTGGAAATGGGATTTTTACCCCATACCAACGTTGGTCCACTAAGTTGGGCAGAAATGCAAAAACTAAAAACTGTGAATGTGTCAATGGGGTTAATGTTGGAGCAGTTAACACCACAACTATTAAATACAGTCCATCGTCATGCACCGAGTAAATTGCCCCAAGTGCGATCGCAACAATTACAATGGGCAGGAGAGCTAAAAATCCCCTTCACCACAGGATTACTTTTAGGAATAGGAGAAACAGAAGCAGATTGGTGGGAGACTTTAACCGCTATTTCCGAATCTCATGCACATTACCATCATATTCAAGAGGTAATTCTTCAACCCCACAGCCCTGGAACTGTGCAAACCTTTGACGCACCACCATTTGACCCCCATCAATTACCGACAGTTATCGCTAAAGCGCGGGAAATTTTACCAGCAGACATGACAATTCAGATTCCCCCCAATTTAGTTGAAGATGAAAATTGGTTACTTGCTTGTATAGCCGCTGGAGCGAGGGATTTAGGAGGAATAAGTCCCAAGGATGAAGTTAATCCTGATTATCCCCATTTACAGGAACAGGAACTCAGAAATATTTTAGAGTCTAGAGGCTGGGAGTTAGTACCACGTTTACCACTGTATCCCCAGTTTGACGACTGGTTGAGTGCAGGGTTACAACAGCAGGTACAAGAATGGCGAGAAAGATTTAAGCTCTAGCCCTGTTCGTGAAAAAATAGCGACACAGTACGATAAAAGTAACATTAAATATGCTAATTAATCTAATGTATTTACACTGTAAACAAACATGACTACTAGTATACCCTCTAGGACGACATCCTTCTTGCTCCAGTTAATAGGTATCATCTGCATATTGTTTTTTTCTCTAGACTTTCTATTTTTATTATTCCCTTTACAACTTACAGATAAACTCTGGCAGATAAACCTGTGCAGAAGTCTTGTAGATCAGGGTATTGTACCATTGCTTGGTCTAGGAGCGATTCTAACTGCATACTGGGTTGATAGATCTAGTGAAAGTAGTCGTTCCTCGTCCTCTGGACTAAAATTGCCAATTTTTATCCTATCTAGTTTGTTAGGACTAATATTTTTGCTGATTTTTCCCCTACATCTCAGTAACGTCAATCAAGTAAAGGAAGAGGGGTTAGCACGGATTGAGAAAGAAGCGGAACAGTCAGAAAACCAAGTTAAAAGTCAATTAGCACAACTCCAAAATCAACTTGGTAATGATCAGGTAAAAGCATCTGTAGAGAAACAACGGGCTGCATTAAAAGAGCAACTCAGAACCCAGCTAAATGAACTAGTTAAGGATGAACAAAAGTATAATCAGGCACTTAATAATAACCAATTACCAGAGGCACAGAAGGATTTACTGAAGCAGTATAAAACAAATCTTAACTCTCTTGATGATTTCATCGCCCAGCAAACAGACCCTGAACAACTAGCAAAGCAGAGAATTAGCCAAATTCAGACTCAAGCACAACAACAGTTGCAAAAAACCCAGGAAGATGCCTGGAAGGAATTGCGAACTGGTATTAATACTTTATTGTTGTCAATTGGTTACATCGTCATCGGGTGGAGAGGATTAAGAGGTATGGGTGTTTCCAAAAGTGGTTCTAGTAGTCTGTCAACCAGAAAATGACGGGTGAAGGCAAGTAGGGGAGGTAGGGGAGGTAGGGGAGGTAGGGGAGGTAGGGGAGGTAGGGGAGGTAGGGGAGGTAGGGGAGGTAGGGGAGGTAGGGGAGGTGGGGGAGGTAGGGGAGGTGGGGGAGGTAGGGGAGGTAGGGGAGGTAGGGGAGGTAGGGGAGGTAGGGGAGGTAGGGGAGGTAGGAGAGGTAGGGAAGAATAGAAGTTTTTTCCGATCATTACCCGTCAAAATAAATTTGACGAACTATTAGAGGGGGCAAATGAGTCTATTTTCTTCTCGTGAGCCTGTCAACTGTCAACTGTCAACTGTCAACTGTAGCAATATGTAACTCTAGTTAGTTTGCCATCTACACACTGTTTGGTAGAATGTCTAGGTTGTTTAATCTCATGATCTTCATCTTTGAGCCAGTCAATAGATACTATTAACCTCGATACATTAGCCCAAGAACTAGCAACTATCCAGCAAACAGGTTCCAAGCGGATTGCCTTGCTAGGTTCTCGTCATGTGCCAATTACCCACCAGAATTTGATTGAAATGATGACTTATGCTCTGATTTTATCAGGCAACCGGATCATTACTTCTGGTGCTACAGGCACAAACTCTGCGGCCATCCGGGGCGCAACTAAGGCTGATCCCAACTTACTCACGGTAATTTTACCCCAGAGCTTGGAACGTCAACCCCAGGAATCGCGCCAGCAATTAGAACAGGTGATGCACCTGGTGGAAAACCCCAGTAATGATAACTTGTCTCTAGCTGAAGCGAGTTACTTATGTAACAAAGAAATCATTTCTCGTTGTCAACAACTAATCTGCTTTGCATTTCATGATAGTCGCACTCTGCTACAAACCTGTAGTGATGCAGAAGACCAGCGAAAAGTGGTAACACTCTTCTACTTTGACTAGAGTGAACTGCTGTTTTTGCAAAGCCAATGGTAGAGATGGGAAATTACTGGTTAAAGGGTAATGAGTTAACTAAATTACCCCTTATCCATTGATAAAAATGATCAAGACCACGCCAAGTACCTTATTAAATTAGTTGAATGTCCCTATCTCTGTTACCAGTACCTGCTATTTTTTTATACTCTATTGTCGTCGCGGCTATTCTCATTTATGTACCCTATTTATTAGTAGCTTTTGCTAGAGTGCAGATAGGATATGATCTTTCTGCTCCTCGCGCCATGTTTGATAAGTTGCCACCCTATGCCCAACGGGCAACATGGGCCCACAAAAACTCCTTTGAAGGGTTTATGGTTTTTGCCGCAGCAGCGTTAATGGCGTATGTTACTGGGGTGAGTTCAATTGAAGCAGTAACCGCAGCGATCGCTTTTAATATTGCTCGATTGCTATACTCTATTTTCTATATTACGAATATACCCCTGTTGCGATCGCTCATGTTTGGTGTCGCTTCTTTTAGTTCAGGAACTTTGTTTTACCTCAGTCTCATGCAAATCAAATAATTAGGCAAAAGGGAAGGGGGATTTTCAACTTTCCCTGTTCCCTGTTCCCTGTTCCCTGTTCCCTGTTCCCAATTACCAATTACCAATTACCAATTTTATTTATGGCTGCTTCTTTTTCCTTTGATATCGTCAGCGACTTTGATAAACAGGAATTAGTTAATACTATTGATCAAGTCACAAGAGACGTTAAAAGCCGTTACGATCTTAAAGATACTCAAACCACAATTGAATTAGGTGAGGAAAAAATCACCATTGGCACTGACAGCGACTTTACCTTAGAATCTGTCCATACTATCCTGCGAGAAAAAGCCGCCAAGCGTAACCTTTCCCAGAAAATTTTTGAATTTGGTAAAATCGAATCTGCCAGCGGCAACCGTGTCCGTCAAGAAATCACTCTCAAAAAAGGCATCAGTCAAGAAATTGCCAAACAAATTTCTAAATTGATTCGAGACGAAATTAAAAAGGTGCAAGCTTCAATTCAAGGTGACGCTGTGCGAGTGACAGCTAAATCAAAAGATGATTTACAACTCGTGATTCAACGTCTTAAACAAGAAGATTTACCCGTTGCTTTGCAATTTACCAATTATCGTTAGAAAAAGGCAAGAGGCAGGGGGAAGAAAAGAGGTAGAGGGCAGGGGGCAGGGGGCAGGGGGCAGGGAGAAAAAATTATTCTCATCACCAATCACCAATCCCCAGTCCCCAGTCCCCAATCCCCAATCACCCCAAATTACTTACTTCCCCCGATGCTTTTTTGAAATGCGGGACGTTCAGACATTGACTGAATATAGTTCACAATTGCTGGGTAGTCACTCAAATCTAATTTCAGCATAATAGGGATATAGGAGAGGATTGATCCCACAGCCACATCAGCAACGGTAAAATCATTACCCAGTAAGAAAGGCTGTTTTGTCAAAATTTCATTTAAAGGAGTCAATAATCGTGGCATTTCTCGTTCACGATTGGCTTCTATAAAAATACCTGTTCCTAGACTAGAGTTGGCAAATAATACCCACTGGGTAAATATGGCTTTTTCTTCTAATGAATAAGCGGTTTTAGCGTATTTTTCCGCTAAATAAAGCAAAATTGCGCCTGATTCCCAAAGCTGGAAATCACCATCAACAATCGCCGGAACTTTACCCATAGGGTTAATTTTGAGGAACTCAGGCTGGAGATGTTCCCCTGCTTTCATATCTAACAGTACGAATTCATAAGGAACTTCCAGTTCCTCTAAGTACCACTGGATAATCGCAGCCCGACTGCGAGCGCCGCCGTAAAGTTTCAACATAGTCATAAGGGATATTAAAGAACTTTGTGAGTGTGAGAGTGTTGTTTTACGTTGTCGTCTTTGGTGACAACTCTAGCTGCATTTAGGACTCGTTTGCGCTCTGTCGAATAATTCAAATCGGTTTTAGTAGTTCCCAAGGGAATCAATGTTTGGGCTACTTCACGGCGCTTATAGGTACGAGCCGCAGAAAATAACCGTAGTGGAAACTCATCTCCAAATTGTGCTGACTCTGGAAACCCTGCTGGCAGAAGTAGTTTATCACCCTCTAATACAGATCCCAAAGTTGTTGCATAAATCAATCTGTAAGAGGTAGGAATTTGTTTACATATAGCTTCTAAAGCTGCGGAAGGAATGGGTTCTATCACTTCAATTTGATGCACTTCCCCGTCTTCTTTATAAAAGCACGTAGCTAAACCAAGAACAATATAGTCCTCAGTATTAAGGTCGGTTGCATCAGCATAAGAAATTGTTGTTGTCATAAGAAATGTCTCTTCTAAAATTGGGAAATAGGGGTTTGTCAGTTGTTACTGGTAAAGTTTTCTCTCGTCTTTTGCTTCTTTCCTTTCCTTTTTCCCTGTCATCACTAAAATTTACACTTCAATTCTTTAGAATTTTACTGATTCGGGAATTGAACTTGGGTATGAAGTATACATTATTAGACTTATGGCTCATCTGTTGCTGGATGTAAAATCCACGTTCTTCAACAATCCTAGAGGCATTAAGACACAAAGACTGTAATTTTATTTGACAAATCAAGTAAATCAAATAGGCAACGTATGAATAAGCACTCTTTTTTAAATTCTGGTATTCAAAACAATCAAGTATGTCTTTCTGATCAAAACAATTCTTGTCATCAATCTGAGCGATTACAGGATGGTAATGAATCAATGTTAGAAGAACGTTATTTACGCTCTTATGCTTTGAAGTTAGCACAACAAGGGGATTATACCAAAGCGATCGCTCTGTTAAGTCACCTGATTGACCATCATCCCGAAAATGCTGTTGATTACAATAACCGGGGACTAATTTATTTTCAAAGTGGTGATAGTCAAAAAGCCATCTCCGATTATAACAAAGCCTTGGATCTAAATTCTAAATTAGCTAGTGCCTACAATAATCGGGCTAATTATTACGCTGCTTGTGGTCAATTAACGGACGCATTAGCTGACTATGAACAAGCATTGGATCTCAATCCCCATCATGTTCGAGCTTGGATTAATCGTAGTATTACTTTACGCGATTTGGGAAACTATGCTGAAGCTATTGAAAACTTGGAAATTGCGATGCTATTTGGTCAACTTAAAGGCAATATTTGGGCGGAACGGGGACGGACTTATCATCTCTGGGGTGATTGGAATTGTGCGGTTGCCGATTATCGTCGCGCATTGGCAGACCTACCATCTTTGAATCATCAAGATGTTTCTGGTTATCGCTTGCGTTTACAACTCGAAACCTGGTTAAACGAGTTGCTGTTTTTTGAAGACTAATTTTAGCAGTAGATGACTTAATTCAGAATTATCAGGGGGAGTATCAAGGTGCTGAATTAGATTGTTCTATTACAGTCTGATCTCGATTCATCAATATAACTGGACGCTGATTAGGGTCAAAGCGAAATGATTTTTGTTGCATAATACTTTTGGCTTCACCGGGATCAAAGTTGCGGCTAAATTCTGTCTGCAAATTTTGCACACGCCCTTCCATAACTTTTACTTCGGTACGAACTGTTCGTAACTTATCCTGTTGTGACCAATGGTAAGGCAATAATTGTACCAAAGCAGATACCGCTGCTGCACTAATAACTATATTAACCGCTACTTTGGCTGTAGTTTCCAGTGCCATTACTTGATAAGCACGTTGGCGTAAGTGTCGTTTAGGTCTTGGTACAGTTCGTTTGTTTTCTACGGGCTGTAGAGGAGGTCTAGATGGTTGAAACGCATTCATGGTGCTAACAATAGGCTTGCATAATTTACGGTAATGACCGTCAAAAGCAAACAGGTGCTAATTGCGGCTTAATTTAGCTGCTATATTACTTCATTTTTGGGAAATTTATACAAGTATGAAAATGAATAAAATATTACCTAGTAAGGTAAGGTGCAATTTTCCAAATCCCCATAGCTTAGAACTACAATAATTTAAAAATTACACTTACGCATACTAGGCTTGATCACCTGTAACAGAGTTACATTGGTGTTATTTGTATAGTTCTGTAGCTAAACGCCAAGCTAGAATTCCTGGAATGAGTGCTACAACCAAGGCAATGTAAACTTGAGTATCTGAGATAGGCATGATGGAAATCCTCCTAAGTTGAACTAGATTTTCAAGACTTCGTTTACTACTTTTCCCTGTTTTACCAACATTAGGAAACATCTTGTTACAAGATGCAACAAAAACTGGGGATTTGTCAGTTGTTCGTTGTCATTGGGAAGAAATATTCCCCAACTCCCCCAACTCCCCC
>NZ_VILC01000116.1:7345-12423 GCF_009712065.1 Aphanizomenon sp. UHCC 0183
TGAATTTATGACTTTATCCCTTGGTATTGACTTTGGCACTTCTGGCGCACGGGGTGTGGTAATTGATGAAGAAGGTCGCGTTTTGTCGGAAATGCGTCATTATTGGCTGGTTGAGACTATTGACTGGGTAAAATGTTGGCGAGAGGCTTTATGGAGTCTATTGGGGCAAATTCCGAGGGCTTTAAGGGGGGAAATCGGGGCGATCGCTATTAATGGGACTTCTTCTACTATTTTGCTGACTGATGGGGCTGGAGAGCCTGTAGACGCGACGCTATTGTACAACGATGGTCGGGGTGCGGCGGCTTTAGAACAGTTGAGTCGGATTGCTCCAGATAATCACACTGTGTTAAGTGCTACATCTAGTCTAGCGAAACTCCTCTGGATGCAAGCATTACCTGATTTTGCAAAAGCCAGATATTTACTACATCAAGCCGATTGGCTGGGGTTTCTTTTGCATGGAAAGTTAGGTATTAGCGATTACCATAACGCTTTAAAGCTAGGTTATGATGTAGAAAAATTGCAATATCCACAATGGTTGGAACAGTTAGAAATTCCCTTCCAGTTACCACAAGTGTTAACACCGGGAACTGCTATTGGTGAATTAATTCCCTGGATTGCGGCTGATTTTGGCTTTAAAGGCGATTGTTTGGTGGTTGCTGGCACAACAGATAGTATTGCGGCTTTTCTAGCCAGTGGAGCTAAATTTCCGGGGGAAGCGGTAACTTCGCTGGGTTCAACTTTAGTGCTAAAACTTTTAAGTCGTCAAAGAATTGAAGATGCGCGATATGGAATTTATAGCCATCGTTTAGGTGATTTGTGGCTAACTGGAGGTGCTTCTAATACAGGAGGTGCTGTTTTAAAGTATTTTTTCAGCAATGTTGAGTTAGTGAGGTTAAGCGCGGAAATTGATCCAACTCAACCCAGTGAGTTAGATTATTACCCATTATTGAAACCAGGCGATCGCTTTCCCATTAATGATCCCCAATTATTACCCAGACTAGAACCGCGTCCCGATCAAAATAAAGAATTTCTACATGGTTTATTAGAAAGTATGGCGAGAATAGAAACTAGAGGATATGAACTATTACAAAATCTAGGTGCAGATTCTTTAACCCATATTTATACTGCTGGTGGTGGTGCGACTAATTCCACTTGGACAGCTATTCGTCAACGTTATTTAAAAGTACCAGTTGTTTCATCAATTCATACAGAAGCAGCTTATGGAGCAGCACTTTTAGCAATGGGAAAAGTACAGATTTAGTTGAAGATTCAGATCCCCGACTTCTTTAAGAAGTCGGGGATCTTAGTTTATGAACTAACTAACAGCTAATGAATTTTTACTGTAATATTCTGTTTGCGGGTAAATGCTAATAATAGTATTTCCTACTTCAAAAAATGTTCCTGATTGTTCATTTTTAGAAAATTGCAAATGGGGATATTTAGCCGTTAATTCATCAGCAGTTAACGCTGTAGCTGAGATTTTATTTGGTAAGAGTCCTGTCGAACCAATATAAAACACCATAGGAGAAATCTTTTCTTGGTAAATTTGCTCAACATAAGCTACTAACTTTTTATAAGCTGTCGTCATAGCTGCAATTAACTCTTCTCTATTGACAGATTTATGAGCGTGTTGAGCATATAATAATAACGCCAAATTATGCTCACCAACTTTGCCGAGAATTTCTCCTATTCTTCCATTGATATTGATTCCCAGAAAGTCATCAAAAATGGGTTTCATCAAATCATCAACTTTAGTTAGTTTCATTCTTGCAGAAATGGCTTTTTGTCGAAAAGCGATATTTTGATTTAAAACCATTTCCAAAGTTGGTTTCAGGAAAATCTCTCCAGTTTTTTGGTCGTAAACTTCATATCTTCGCCCTAAAAACTGGTTAGCAGCATATAATTTACTCAAGTTAAGAATATCCTGATTACCAAACTCAATTTTATGACTAATATGAGAATCAATTGGATCTGAATATTCCTGAGTGGTAGGAAAATTCAGATAGAGATTTTTCGATAAATAATGTTGTTTTAATTCCTCTACTTGGTTACTCACAAATAATTCTGATTGATGACGTAAGCAAGCAGACAGAATGCTCGTAATCACCTTAATTTCTGCTAATTGCGTAAATAACCCATCAATATTGCCAAAATTGATATTAACAGGAACTAATGGTAAATTATCTAATTGGATTTGATATTCACAATCAAATTCAAACTTATCAGCAGTAATTACGCCTTTAGATTGCAATAAATCAAATACTTTCTTGTTGCTGATTTTAATATTTAAAGCTGAAATATGAACTTTACCATCTTTGACAATGGTATAATTATTGAAATTATGCAAATCATGAGCCAGTAACCCTGCAATCTCAATAATAGGGGTATGATCTTCCGCCTTTACCAGTTTAACTTTCCGCTTGACTAACATATTAATAGTAGCAGTATTGCGATTTATAGCAAATACACCCATTTGCACAAAATCACCAGCATAAATATCTTCAGTTTGTAAACTAGGAGTTATTAAATCACCATTAATATCTCTAACACCTCTCACAAGTTTAATCCCAGTTCGCTGGTAATCTTCCTTTAACTTATATAAATTCAAAATGATATGTTGACGATATTCAGATAAAATTTGGATAAGTTCTAACAGAGAAATTTGGTGATTTAACTTCGACATAAAACCCCCTAACTTTTATCAATTAAAAACCGGATTTCCCTCTCTGCGTCTCTGCGTCTCTGCGTGAGAAAAATCCCTCTTTTCCTCAATATAGTATATTTGTACTAAAAAGTCAACTTATCCAAATCAAGACTAAAATAAAAATAGCTTTACAATTCTTCATAATTAAAACAAAACAATGGCGCGAGATTTACGAGGATTCATTAAAATTCTAGAAGAAAGAGGGCAATTGAAGCGAATTTCAGCTTTGGTTGATCCAGATATGGAAATTGCGGAGATTTCCAACCGAATGCTGCAAAAAGGTGGTCCAGGCTTACTATTCGAGAATGTCAAAGGTGCATCTTTTCCCGTCGCAGTTAACTTAATGGGGACTGTGGAAAGGATATGCTGGGCGATGAACATGGAAAAACCAGAGGAGTTGGAAACCCTGGGAAAGAAGCTAAGTATGCTTCAGCAACCCAAACCACCGAAAAAGATTTCCCAAGCTATAGATTTTGGTAAAGTGCTGTTTGACGTGGTGAAAGCTAAACCGGGAAGGGACTTTTTTCCGCCTTGTCAACAGGTGGTAGTTGCTGGAAATGATTTAGATTTAAATAAGTTACCTTTAATACGTCCTTATCCAGGAGATGCTGGCAAGATTATTACGCTAGGATTGGTAATTACTAAGGATTGTGAGACGGGAATCCCCAATGTAGGCGTATATCGTTTACAGTTACAGTCTAATAATACTATGACTGTACATTGGCTATCGGTGCGGGGTGGTGCGAGACATTTACGCAAAGCGGCAGAACGTGGTAAAAAGTTAGAAGTAGCGATCGCTCTGGGTGTAGATCCTTTAATCATTATGGCAGCAGCCACACCCATTCCTGTAGATTTATCAGAATGGTTATTTGCTGGATTGTATGGCGGTTCGGGAGTCAACTTAGCCAAATGTAAAACCGTAGATTTGGAAGTTCCCGCAGATTCTGAATTTGTTTTAGAAGGGACAATTACACCGGGGGAAGTTTTACCGGATGGACCTTTTGGCGACCACATGGGATATTATGGCGGTGTGGAGGATTCCCCTTTGGTGCGGTTTCAGTGTATGACACACCGCAAAAATCCCATTTATCTTACCACATTTAGCGGGTTGCCACCAAAAGAAGAAGCCATGATGGCGATCGCACTTAACCGCATTTACACCCCTATTTTACGGCAACAGGTATCAGAAATAGTTGATTTCTTCCTGCCAATGGAAGCGTTAAGTTACAAAGCGGCGATTATTTCCATAGATAAAGCCTATCCTGGACAAGCACGACGAGCAGCTTTAGCGTTTTGGAGTGCGCTACCACAATTTACTTACACTAAATTCGTGATTGTCGTTGATAAAGATATCAATGTTCGTGATCCCCGTCAAGTGGTTTGGGCGATCAGTTCCAAAGTTGATCCTACCAGAGACGTATTTATATTACCAAATACTCCCTTTGATACTTTAGATTTTGCTAGTGAAAAACTTGGTTTAGGTGGGAGAATGGGTATAGATGCCACTACAAAAATTCCTCCAGAAACAGAACATGAATGGGGTGAACCATTAAAATCAGATCCCGATGTTGCGGAAATGGTAGAAAGACGTTGGCAAGAATATGGTTTAGCAGATTTACAATTAGGAGAAGTTGATCCTAATCTATTTGGTTACGATATGAAGTAATACCCACACTCTCCCTTCTCTATCAGAAGGGGAGTGTGATTTGAAGATGGAAAATCTGAAAAACCTAATTTGATGATAATGTATAGAAAGCTGATAATATACAGAAAATCACAAAATATAAGAATTAACTGATTATGTCCAATTTAACAGCGATCGCTCAACTACGAAAGATTATTTTCTCGATATTCCTAACTTTGATCCTGAGTTTTATAATTCCTGCAACTGCTTCAGCTTCTAGCTTAGGAATTGAGTCAGGTAATCTTAGTTCTTGTCCAAATTCTCCTAATTGTGTTGTTAGTCAAAATGCTGATACTAAACACGCTATTGAACCGATTACCTATCATATAGAAAGAGATAAAGCGAGAGAAACTTTACTAAAAGTTCTCACTGTTGTTCCCCGCACCACAATTGTATCACAAACAGATAGTTATATTCATGCAATTTCTAAAAGTCGCATTTTTAAGTTTGTTGATGATGTGGAATTTTATTTTCCTAGCGATAAGTCAGTCATTCATATCCGTTCTGCATCTCGTGTAGGAGATTCTGATTTTGGTGTCAACCGCAGACGCTTAGAACAAATTCGGTTAGCTTTACGGGATTTGAATATTTAATGTCGGTGAAGACGAGATTGCTTCACTCCACTTCGTTACATTCGCAATGACATAGGAGAGTTTTTGAATTTGTCATTGTGACTGAAGGGAAGCAGAT
>NZ_VILC01000117.1:0-6343 GCF_009712065.1 Aphanizomenon sp. UHCC 0183
CTTAAATTGACTAAACCCCTAAGCGGAGAATTAAATAATTAAGCCGTGTTGGGTATAGTTGTTAGTTGTCAGTTGTTTTTTCTTTACTACTGACCACTGACTAATAGCTAATTTGCAATGTTACTGATGCTTGTACTTCTTGTTCCCCCGCAACTATGGGAGTAGAAGCATCTGCGAAATTGGCTTTAGCAGCTTCAGCCCGATATAGCATCGGTGGCGGTGGTGGAGTTGCACCATTAATTTGAATACTGATAATGTCTTTTTGCTCTAATTTTAAGGTGCTAAGAACCGTTTCCGCTTGTTCTTGTGCATCCTGGGTAGCTTTTTTTAAGGCTTGTTTTTGGGCGCTGGCGATCGCCTCATCACTAGCAATAAAACTTATACCATTAATTTGTGTCGCTCCAACTTTCACCGCATCATCCAATAAAGTTCCGGCTTTATCTGTAGGAATGCGGAAGCTCACTGTATTACTAGCAGCATAACCAGTAATGCGTTGAACATTATTACTGTAGCTATATACTGGATTGAGGCGAATACCTGTAGTTGTCAATTTTTCAACATTGCGTTTTTTTAATAAAGCCACCACAGCCGATGATCTGCGTGCCGCTTCTTTTTGGGCATCTTCCGCCGTTTTTCCTTGAACTTCTACACCCAAACTAACTTGAGATAAAGTTGTCGAAATTGTTTCTACTCCCCTTCCACTCACGGTTAAAGTTCGCCATAATTTTTCTTGTGCTGATGCAGGTAACATAAAAATCGCACTGAGAAATATACTCAAAGATAATATTTTCCCAAAATTCCGGGTTGGAACCCGATAATTAGATAAAACAGTGATAGACATCTTCCTTAACACTCCTCTAAAAACCTATTAATTCTGGGGTAACTGTTATTAACAGCCACCAAAATATTTTCACACCGAAGGTGTAATTTCCATACTTATAGGACTTACGCTCATATGAATGAACGAAATTGCGTCGTTTTCGGCTTTGGGAATAACTTATTGAGTAGGGTGTGGTTCGGCAAGTGTTACAGTGAGCCTGTCGAACTGCTCACCAACCACGTCAGATAGAGGAAATCTGTTTTTTACCAAATTATTGGGTCTGACGCACCCTACAAGAGATAAAATCCACATTACATATTTAGAAAACTTTGTCAATGCGTAAGCCCTAACTTATAGTTTTACACTGCTTAAACTCATATCGAACCTGGTTACATTTTTTGTAACGGTAAAAATTATGTGTTGGGTTTCCTTCCAACTATAATTATTTTATGATAGTTCTTCCTTATCAAATCTATGATAACAAATTTAAAATCAATTGTCAACCCCCACATCTTCTTTTTTGCGCGACTCAATTGAGAGATTGAGTGATATTTTTGTAAATATCGAGAAGTTGAGATCCCCGACTTCTTTAAGAAGTCGGGGATCTTATGGATCTTATTATTTATTATTGTTCAGAAACAACCATGACATCATCAACACCAGAAACCCTATCTAAATTCGTGCAATTTTGTCACCAACATATCACTGGACAAGAACGCAAAGAAGCACAAACATTTCTCGACCGATTTTTTCGAGCCTTTGGACATGAAGGTGCATTAGAAGCGGGTGCGACTTACGAAGAAGCAATTAAAAAAGGTAGTAAAACCGGAAAAACTGGCTTTGCTGATTTAGTTTGGAAACCTCGCGTTTTAATAGAAATGAAAAAGCGCGGAGAAGACTTAAATAAACATTATTCCCAAGCTTTTGATTATTGGACTAAGTAGGTAAACAAAATAAAAATGAGGGGTATTGCGTTTTGTAAAATGGCTGAAACTCAATCAGAATCTCGCATTGAGACAACTTTACATACCGTTATATACCTTTAAATTTTTCTGTTCACCTACTTAGGTTAGTCCCAAATCGTCCTAAATATGTGATTTTATGTAATTTTGATGAATTTTGGATCTTTGATTTTGATATTCAATTAGATACACCTGTAGATAAAATTACCCTCGAACAACTTCCAGAACGGTCAGGAGCATTGACATTTATGGAATTAGGGCAAAAAACCCCTGTATTCCAAAACAACCAAGTAGAAGTAACTGTTAAAGCTGCCCGTCGCATGGGTGAATTATTATTAGAATTAGAAAATAGGGGAATTGAAAAGTTAACAGCACAGCGGTTTATTTTGCAATGTGTTTTAGCGATGTTTGCGGAAGATAGACAACTGTTACCCTGTGATATGTTTGTTTCTTGTGTCCAAGATTGTATGAAAGGGTTAAGTTCCTATGATGTTCTGGGTGGGTTATTTCGGGAAATGAATCAACCCCGAAAAACCCCAGCGGGACGTTATCAAGGAGTTGATTATTTTAACGGGGGTTTATTTTCTCGAATTGATGCAATTGAATTAACGAGGGAAGAATTAAATTTTTTAGATGTGTCTGCGCGAGAAAATTGGAGTAAAGTCCGTCCGGCTATTTTTGGGAATTTATTTGAAGGGAGTATATATAAGGAAGAACGTCACGCGAGAGGAATCCATTACACTTCTGAAGTGGATATTATGAAAATTGTCCGTCCCACAATTAGCCGTTATTGGGAAGAGAGAATTGAGGAAGCAGGGACAATTAAAGAACTTTCAAAACTGCAAATAGAATTACAAAGTTATCGAGTTTTAGATCCTGCTTGTGGTTCGGGTAATTTTCTTTATATCGCATATCAGGAATTGAAAAGAATTGAAATCTTGCTATTAGAGAAAATTCAATCTTTGCGTAAATCTCCAGATAAACAATTGCAAATGGGTTTGGTGACACCTTTGCAATTTTATGGAATGGATACAAATCCCTTTGCGGTGGAATTAGCGCGGGTGACTTTGATGATTGCGCGGAAGATTGCGATTGATAATTTGCAATTAACTGAACCTGCTTTACCTTTGGATACTTTAGATAATAATATTGTTTGTCAAGATGCTTTGTTTTGTGACTGGGTAAAAGCAGATGCTATTATTGGAAATCCGCCGTTTTTAGGTGGGAAAAATATGAGAATGGATTTAAATGATGAATATGTAGATAGAATTTTCCAACATTTTCCAAAAGTTAAAGATGTAGATTTTTGTGCTTATTGGTTTCGGTTAGCACACGATAAAATTGATGGAAAAGGTAGAGTTGGATTAGTTGCGACTAATTCCATAAGTCAAGGTAAAAGTAGAATTGCAGCTTTAGATTATATTACTCAAAATGGCGGTTATATTCATGAAGCTGTTTCTACACAACCTTGGTCTGGTGCTGCGAAAGTTCATGTGAGTATTGTCAATTGGTGTAAGGATAAACCAGAAAAATATTATTTAGATGATCTTGTAGTTTCACAAATAAATTCTTCTTTAAAATCTAGTATTGATGTTTCTCAAGCTGCGCGGTTACAAGCAAATCTCAATAAATGCTTTCAGGGTGTTATTCCTGTGGGAAAAGGATTTTTTGTAACTGAACAACAGGTTAGAGGGTGTTTGAAAAGTTATGGTTGATGTATCAAATATTTTTTACCCCACCCTAACCCTCCCCTTGTAAAGGGGAGGGAACTGGATTTTTATTGTTTCCCCCCTTTACAAGGGGGGACTAAGGGGGGTAGCAATGTGATGAAAATTACGGAATAACACTTTTCAAACATCCTCTTACAGATTGGATAAAAGCAGATGTAAAAAATCAAGATGTTCTTAAACAATCTATTTCAGCAAGAGATTTAACAGATAATCCTCATGGTACACCAGAAAGATGGATTATTGATTTTCAAAATATGAGTATAGAAGAAGTTAGTGAATATAAACTTCCTTTTGAATATATTAGAACAAATGTTAAACCTGAAAGAGAAACAAATCGTGAAACTGTAATGAGGGAAAAATGGTGGAGATTTAAGCGTACAAATGAATCAATGAGAAGTGCATTATCTAATTTACCATTTTATTTTATAGTTCCTAGACATTCTAAATGGTTCATTTTCATTCCTGGTAAATCTAATTGGCTACCAGCAGACTCAACAACAGTTATAGCGTCAGATGACTTTTATATATTAGGGATTCTCACATCTAACATACATCGTGTTTGGGTAAATGTGCAAAGTTCAACTTTAAAAGGTGACACTCGTTACACTCATAACACTTGTTTTGAAACTTTCCCATTTCCGCAAACAGCAGATATAAAAATAGTCCAACAAATTCGCAGCAAAGCCGAAGAACTACATCAATATCGGACTCAACAAATGGAAACAAAACAATGGGGAATCACCACATTATATAATAAATTCTTCAACGAACCCAGCAGCCAACTTTATAAACTGCATCAACAATTAGATAAACTGGTAATGACAGCTTATAACTTTCAAGCCAATGATGATATTTTAGAAAAACTGCTGATATTAAATTTAGAATTAGCCGAAAAAGAAAACCAGGGAATCAAAATTATTGGACCGGGTTCTATGGAACGAAGTGAAAATTTTTGTGAGACTTTTTGTGGAGTTCTCTAAAAGGAAATCCTGTCAGGATTTCCTAATTCTAGCAAATATGACTAAAAATCTAGCGCTTGAAGCGAGAACGTTGTTGGCGACGTTGCTTGTGTCTGGCTATGGCTTTGCGCTTTTCTTTTTCTAAAGGTGTCTCAAAGTGACGCTTTTTCCGCATATCTTGGAAAATTCCTGCTTTGGAAACTTCCCGCTTGAACCTTCGTAGTGCTGATTCAATCCCTTCATTTTCACCTAAGACCACTTGTGTCATTCCTGTTCCTCCGTAGTTTAATTCAATATTTGAGAACTAAAGTCAAAATAAAATACTCCAGCAGCACTTAGCGGGAGACTGTATCTGCTGGATACTCTAGATTTTAATTTTTTTTTACTGGACTTAGTAGCGATCGCTGCTACTACCACTCCCAAACCAGAGAGTGTAGAGAGTTAGATTCGGAGAGACGTATTTAGAAAAATCTTCAAACGACTTACTCAACCGAAAATAATCTTTGATATCCCCAAGTATAGCACTACATGAGAATATTAACCCATAATGAACAAATTTTCCCAACAAAACCACCAGCATTGTCAGGAAATTCTCCACGACAAATACTGTTTCGTTGACACTCTCCTAAGAGGAGAGGGAAAAGGAATAATATTTAATACTGGAGAGGCTTTGAACTTGTTCTTTGTATGATAAAAAAGTCCGGCTTCTAGCCGTTTTGAGTATATCACTAATATTGAAGGCAATCAATTAGCCCCTGTGCGTTTTCCCCTTCGGTCTGAAGACGCGAAGCTCCCAACGCTACCGCGTTCATTTTGTAAAGCGTGTGAGAATGCTTTGCGCTTCTTGACACAGTACCTCATGATTTTGATAATTACTCGCTAGTAATTCTCCCCATTGATGAATGTCGCCAGTGTTATATTCTAATGGCGTGCAGTCAAAATGAGTAAAATTACCACCTGCTTCTGTCAATATTAGTTCAGGAGCAGCCATATCCCAGTCTTTAGGTGCGGATTTACCGGAAAGGGAAATGTAAACATCTGCTTGCTGTTCAAGTATCGCGGCAATTTTGCAACCGACGCTACCAATTGCTTTTTGATTTTGATAGGGCAGGTGCTGTAATAGATATTCTAACCTATCGTTGCGGTGTGAGCGACTAACCACCAAAATTAGATCTTGGATATTTTTACGGGAGTTCAGTCGCACAGGCAAAGAACCTGTTGCAGTTTCGATAAAAGTTCCACTACCTCTAGTAGCATAATATAACTTTTGTGCCTCTGGAACTGCCACGACGGCTAACATTGTCTGTGTTCCTTGAATTAAGGCAATATGAATTGCATATTCTCCGGTTTTGTTGATAAAGTCTCTTGTTCCATCTAATGGATCAATAATCCATACCCACTCAGCCGGATTTTTTCCCTGTTGTGATTTATGAGTTTCTTCGCTGATATATCCAAAGTCTTCATTACCTAAAGCAGCTTGTAACTGTGACAAGATATATTCACTAACGGCTAAGTCTGCCACTGTAACGGGTTCGCTGTCTTTATACTGGATATCTAAATTTGGTGCGTCAGCAGTACCGTGATAATAAGAACTCAGGAGACTGGCCGCACCCCAACCTACCTTCCGTGCAATTGTTAATATTTCAGATAAGTCTTTCATTTGGGGACAAATTTGGTTAACACTCTCCGGGTCTTTAGACGCGGAGATTCTATAGAGAGTTTCAGTCTATATCCATCAGTTATACCAGTTATAAGGCTACGGTGTACACACAAGTTATCGAATCACCATTAGACTTCTCCGGTAAAGATTGTAGAGACGTTCCATGGAACGTCTCTACAAGGGTTTCAAACGACGCACATTTAATTTTCGGA
>NZ_VILC01000117.1:6518-18768 GCF_009712065.1 Aphanizomenon sp. UHCC 0183
CCTTTATAAGGGGAGGGTTAGGGAGGGGTAAAATATTTGATACAGCAATCATGACTTTTCAAACACCCCCCTAAACGGTGAAATCTATATTTTTAACAATTTTTGTAGAGACGTTTTATGGAACATCTCTACATTATTTACTTATTCCGCCCAGGCGATTAATCTGGGTTCATAAGGGCTAGAGAGGTATTGATTTCGAGGTAAGACACGCAAAGATAAACCTTGCAAACCAGAAGTTGTGTAGGTGATATTTGCGGTATAAAGACTGGAATTTTCCGCATCTTGTCCTTGATAATCCATGATCACAGGTACAGCATTGACAATATCACCGTTGGCATCAATAGAACCTTGATATAGTTCTACTTGCACATCATCATTTTTCAAAGTTGCTAAATCTACCTTAGCTTTGACGGCTACAGTTTGATTAACTTCAATATCTGATGCTGCGGATACGTCAACATCTTTGATTTTGATGTTAAACCAGTGTTCACCTAATTTTGCTTTCCAGGCGGCTAATTCCTTGGCTGGGGCATAATTATCAACGGTGAGGGTATGATAGCGATCGCTCGCCGGGAAATAAGCTCTCATTGCATATTCTCGCACCATCCGGGCTGTATTAAAGAAAGGACAATTCAACCGAATCGCATCCTTCATTTTTGCTACCCAAGGACGAGGCAAACCATCACCATCACGATGATCATAGAATAGGGGAATAACTTCCTTTTCTAACAACTCATAGAGGGCGTTAGCTTCTATTTCATCTTGGTAATTAGGATCATCATAGTTTTCACCATGTCCTATTGCCCAACCTGTGCGAACATAGTCCGCTTCATCCCACCAACCATCAAGAACACTGAGATTTGGTAAACCATTCATAGCAGCTTTCATGCCACTTGTTCCTGAAGCTTCACGGGGACGACGGGGAGTATTTAACCAGATATCACAACCTGCTACCATTAAGCGGGCGATGTGAATATCGTAGTTAGGGACAAATACCACCTGTTTTTCTAAATGGTGTTCGCGGATAAAGTGGTTAATATCCCGAATTAATTCTTTACCAGGGATGTCTTTAGGATGTGCTTTCCCAGCAATCACAAACTGCACCTTGCGGTGTTTGTTAGCGAGTAAAATCCTTTTAATTCTTTCCAAATCACGCATCCATAGAGTAGCGCGTTTGTAGGTAGCAAAACGACGGGCAAAGCCAATGGTAAAAACGTTAGGATCAAGCACCTCTTGTGCCTGAACAATATCAGAAGCAGAAGCACCGCGATCGCGCAAATGTTTGACTAAATGTTCTCGAACATACAACACCATATCCAAACGGCAGCGCTCGTGATTCCGCCATAACTCCTCATCGGGAATTGCATCCATGCGTTCCCACAATTGGCTATCAGGTGGTGCTGATGACCAGTTTGGACCAAGATAGCGATCGTATAGCTCTTGCGTGGATTTACTTACACAACTGCGGGCATGGACACCGTTAGTAATAGCAGCAATTGGTACTTCTTCCACAGGAACTTTCTGCCACAAACCTTGGAACATCTGCCGGGAAACAACACCATGCAATTGTGCCACACCATTAGAGAATGTCGCCATCTTCAGTGCTAAAACTGCCATACTGAAAGGTGCAGACAAATCACCAGTATTTTCTCGTCCCAAGCCTAAAAACTGCTCTTTCGGTAAACCAAAGATATCTGCATAGTAACCCAAATAATGCAACATCTTATCAGGAGCAAACAAGTCAATTCCCGCGGGAACTGGAGTGTGGGTAGTGAAGATATTACTAGAAGACACCACCTGTCTAGCTTCTCTGTAACTCAGTCCTTTTTCCTGAATCAGAATGCGAATGCGTTCTAAAGCCGAGAAAGCCGCATGACCTTCATTCATGTGGTAAGCAGTGACTTCATACCCCAAGGCTTTGAGCATTTGCACCCCACCTATCCCCAGCATAATTTCCTGATGGATACGCATATCTATATCACCACCATACAACTGATCGGTGATATCGTGGTCATAAGCCTTATTCGGCTCAATATTAGTATCAAGCATATACAGCGGTACAGTTCCTACCTGAACACGCCACACCCGTGCATATACCTTACGTCCAGGATAATCTACCGCAATCCGTAATTCTGTACCATCGGGGTTGCGTTCCAAATGCAAGGGCATATTATAGAAATCATTGATGAGGTAGCGTTCCTGCTGCCAACCATCAGCATTAAGATACTGGGCAAAGTAGCCTTGTTGATATAATAAGCCCACACCCACCAAAGGTAATCCCAAATCACTCGCAGATTTCAGGTGATCTCCTGCGAGTACACCCAAACCACCTGAATAGATAGGTAAGCAATCTACTAACCCAAATTCAGCGGAAAAATAGGCGTAACATTCCTTCTGGTGCTGATTTCTTTGTTTTTTATACCAAGTGTATTCCTGCAAATAATCTTCTAACTGCCGCGCTGCTCGGTCTACTTGCGCTAAAAAGCCTTCATCTTCAACAACTTCTAATAGTCGGCTTTGACTAATAGTTCCCAGCATTAATACTGGATTATGGTGGGTAGATTCCCATAAATCAGGATCTAAACGACGAAACAGGTCTTTGCTCTCCACATTCCAATCAAAATGGAGATTATAGGCTAGTTTCCGCAGGGGTTCTAGTCTGGATGGTAGTGAAGGAGATACATTAAAAGTACGAATTGGCTGCATAGTTTAGAAAAACTTTAAGTTCAGCTATGGATATTGTTTACTGTTTTTACCTAATATTGCCAACTCTTTATACCGTATTTGTCAACGTTTGATGACTTTGTTAAGAATTGGCAACTATTTAATTTCTAGAGATAAACATGAAACTAAAAGGTGTCCTGAGTCTACGGGGTTTCCTGATTTATGGCTAAAGTTTTAGTAAAATTTAATTATCTGCTGTGTATATAGGCAAAATAGCGAGTTCATAAAGCACTGCTACCAGTAGATCATAGGACTTACGCAAGTGTCACACTAAAAATTTGTTGTAGTTGTTAGGTGCGTCAGACCGTATAAATCCTGTAAATAAACAGATTATTGATATCTGACGCACCCTACCAATGTGCCAGTTGCGTAAGTCATGATTTTATCTATTGAGTAACAGTAAACCAAAGATTACCAACTTCTTTCACAAGTCAGGGATCTAAATATATTACAGCAAATTGCAGATTAATGAAGTACACGCTCTAAATTCAAAGCCGAACAGTAAGCCATTTTTACTGCTGAATTCTGCTGTATTTATTACCTTAATCTTTTTTGATAAAACTTTTTCACCCAATCAAAAATATGTTATGCTTAATAGCAATTGTTCCCAAACAACAATTCTGTAATTGAAAATGTAATTTAGTTAGCCTATAAATCATTTGTGTGCAACATGATTAGAGCCAGATACTCTACAAGTTATTTACAAGAAAGCCGCCACAGCAGTCGCGGTAGTGCCTTCTTGTTTGCACCAATGGTGAATTTTAACATCATGGCAGATGTGGGAGACACTCCACCATAGTAGTTTTTATTTAAAAATAATCATCCCAATTGAATAAAAATCAAATTGTGACACAAAAGAAGTGATTCTAGCACTATTAATACCTACGGAAATTCATTGTTGTGAAAACACAAATATTTAAAGCCATTTGTGAAAAAATATGGCAAAAATCCGCTGGTAATTGATCTGCATGAATATTTCTGTATTCGTAGTTGCATTACCAACTGTCTCAACTTTCCCGATACAGTAAAAGTTGATATGTTTACCAAATTAATCTCATCAGTAGTTTGACAAAATTAACTTCAATCAGGTTATCAGAGAACAAAAAACAGGGTGTGTCATTAATTCTGTCCAATTACTTGCCCAGAGATTAACTGAGACTAACTACTGCTATGCACTGATATTAGCTAGTGAATTTATGCAACCCAGAAAAAGGTGATTAACGTTGCTGATTAATTCAATACAGGTGCATATAAAAATGAGGCTAAACTTAGATGAAATAACTTATTTAGACATCATTGCAAAACTGTTTAAATCGAGAGTTTTTCAGTAATTGAGTACACAATTGACAACTGTAGGCAAACTTATGTATTGCCATAATTGGGAATTTTGCAGATATTTGGGGATTTTTAGGGATAAATTTGCTTGCTTCTAGTATCGAGGAAAATCAAAAATGATTTTCCTGAATTCCTTCTTGCCTAAAAATAATTGATTCACGAGAGATGTATCATGATTGACCAAAAATATTCTGCAAAAATTCAAAGATTTCAAGAACTATTAATAACTACTTTATTGGGAGATTTACCAACAATTGCAATGGGACCACAGCTAAGAAGATTGGTATATCAAAATATTTTTGGCAGTATGGGTAATGAAGTTTTTATTCAACATGGAGTAGAAATAACTGGAAGTTCATGTATTGAAATTGGCAACGGAGTGAATATCTTCAAGGGTGTGCGTTTAGATGCCAAAGGACATCAAAACAATAGAATGTATATTAGTAATCAAGTCACAATTGAGCGAAATGTAGATATCGGATGTATGGATAATACTTCTATATATATTGATGAAAATACTTATATAGCTCCTGGTGTGTGTATTGCTGGTCAGGGAGATATCCGCATTGGTAAAAACTGCCTGATAGCATCTCATTGTGGAATCTATGCTAATAATCATGTTTTTACAGACTTGTTACTACCTATAAAACAGCAAGGTGTGACTCGTGACGGAATTACTATTGAAGATGACTGTTGGCTAGGACATGGTGTGACTGTATTAGATGGAGTTACCATTGGTGAAGGTAGCATTATTGGTGCAGGTGCAGTAGTCAATAAAGATATTCCCCCTTATTCCATTGCGGTAGGTGTACCAGCAAAAGTTATCAAACATCGTGTTGCCAATATAATAGGTAATAGGTAATAGGTAATAGGTAATAGATATTTCCCCTACCTCCCCACTTCCCCTAACTCCCCTACTTCCCCTACCTCCCCCACTTCCCTTACTTCCCCTACCCCTTTTCCCTATTCCTTCGCAAAAGGAACAAGATATGGGTAAGATAAATTAATTACTATTTGGCAAACCCCTGGGAGTTAGTTCTATGTTGAGTTTAAAAATCGCTGTTTATATTGTCGTCGGTTTGTTTGTTAGCATTTTCATATTCGGGTTTTTGTCTAATGACCCAGCCCGTAACCCTGGTCGTCGGGATGCAGAATAAATAGCCAATAAATTAGCGCTAGTGGCTGGAAGGTAGAAACAGGCTAAGATGTGATTTAACCTTCCGGCTAAGTAATTGGACAAAAATATTTACAGTCATTGCAAGCGAAGGGAAGCAATCACAACCCTTGCGATTGCTTCATTTCACTTCGTTATATATGGCTAACGCCACGCTGCGCTAACGCAATGACATTGTGTAATTAATTCTGTCTCACTACTTATTTTTTGCTTTTTGGTCAGATTGAAAATATGTTTCATCCAGTATTACCGCCTCAGCTACCTCCAAGTCTTGAATCTTTAAAACCTGTTGATAATGCTGCTTTTGCTCCTATTGTCAAGGTGAAAACTGATGAGCGAAAACTGATAATTGTTGGTAAAAATCAGGATAACAAATATCAATCAAATACCAGTATAGTCCAGGCAAATGTTGTTGAGAAGTCTTTTTCTCTGTTATCTCCACCGGAAAATTTAGCACCCAAGTCTTTACCTAGCTATCCTGAACAATCGGCAGTTTTAGCGGAAACATCTATCCCCCCAACTCAGCCTAGTAATGTGAATTTACAGGAATCGGGGGGGAAATTCCGGTTGTCTGTTGGTGATAAAAAACCTGCTGCACCAATCCAAAATATTATTGAATTCAAGCTTCGCAATCCCGAAAATCAAGAGTCTACACCTACGACTGTAGAATTTCCGCCGTCACCCCAACCGCCGACAGTAGAGAAGATTCCTGTGGGGAAAGGCAGAGTTGTGGAAGTAATTGCCGATCGCCAGGAGTATGATGAGCAAAGGCGAGTTGTCACTGCTGATGGTAATGTTGTTGTCAGGTTTGATGGGGCAGTGATTGATGCCGATACCCTACAAATTAATTTGGATAATTTGATTGCAGTGGGGGAAGGTAATGTGGTTTTAACTAGAGGTAATCAGGTACTCCAAGGACAACGGTTTACCTATAATTTTATTCAAGATAATGGGGATTTAGAAAACGGTAAAGGTGAACTTTATATCCCCACAGCAGGTACAGATTTTGCTTTTTCACCGACTCTACCTACAGATATTACAGCAGGGGGTGTATCTAGCCAGCCGTTAAGTAATCGCATTCGCGCTAATCAGCCGCTGACGAGTGTGAACAGTTCAGGGGGTATACAATTTGGCGCTAGTGGTCAATCAGACGCGCGAAATGTCCCTGCACCTAAGTCTGGGGGTACGGTGAAACGATTCAGGTTTGAAGCTCAACGGATTGAATTTTATCCGCGAGGTTTTCAAGCGCAAGATGTGAGAATTACTAATGATCCTTTTTCACCACCGGAATTAGAATTAAGAGCGGAGCAGGTAAATGTGACGCGGGAAGCGCCTTTGATAGATAAAATTACTACCCAGCGTCAAAGGTTGGTTTTTGATCAAAACGCTGTTATCCCTCTGCCTGTTAATAGTCGGACAATAGATCGTCGTCCACGTAAAGTCAATCCGACTATTGTTGCTCCTGGTTTTGATACGGGTAAACGAGATGGTTTGTATCTAGAACGGGATTTTGAAGTAATTAATGCTAATCAAAAACGCTGGACGATTACGCCCCAGTTTTATCTGCAAAGGGCTTTTAAGGATAGTGAGAATGTGGCTAGTTTATTTGGTGTGAAGACTAGGCTAAATGCTGTTTTTAGTCCGAAAACTATTTTGGAAGGTGCGGGGGAGTTAACTAGTTTTGATTTCAATCAGTTAGAAAATAACTTGCGCGGAAGTTTGCGGTTACGCCAAAATTTGGGTAATGTTAATCCTTATATATTGAGTTTAGAATCTATTTACCGCGATCGCCTATATAATGGTAGTCTTGGCTATCAAACTGTCCAAAGTAGTCTCGGTGGCATCATCAGTTCTCCTATTATTCCTTTAGGCAAAACCGGTATTAATCTTAGTTATCAAGGCGGCGCTCAATATATAGATGCAAATACTGACCGTCAAGATTTACTCTCACCAGGACGAAAAAACGATCGCATTTCTCTGGGTCGTTTACAAGGAACTGTGGCCTTGAGTGGTGGTATCAATTTGTGGCAAGGGCAACCATTGGCAGCTACAGCTAGTGAGGGATTAAAATATACCCCTACTCCTATCGTACCGTATTTGCAGGCGATCGCAGGTGTCACAGGAACTACTAGCTATTATAGTAGCAGTGATAACCAAACTACCTTAACTGGGACTGTTGGCTTAGTAGGACAGATTGGTAACTTCTCTCGACCTTACTTAGATTATACCGCCTTTAATCTCACCTACTCCCAAGGAACTAATAGCGGTTTATCACCCTTTCTTTTTGATCGTTCAGTGGATAACAGAGTCCTGAATGCAGGACTTTATCAGCAAATCTATGGACCACTTAAGTTAGGTTTGCAAACATCCATTAATCTAGATACAGGTAAAAGCACCAGCACTGATTACATAGTCGAATACAGCCGCCGCACCTACGGTATTACTCTGCGTTATAATCCGGTGCTAGAATTAGGCGGTTTTAGTATTCGCATTAGTGACTTTAATTGGACAGGTGGCACAGATCCATTTTCCAGTGGAGAAATTAAACCTGTTGTTGGTGGCGTAATCCGTCAAGATAATTAAAAATCCGTAGGGGCAACCCCCGTATTTGCCCAGCAATTCTCATTTTGAAAAAATAAGGTTAGAATTGCGGATTATATGCATTACGCAGGGAAAAAGGTCTGAATCACGGATTAGACGGATTGCGCTGATTTCACGGATTTTAGTACCTTTTATCGGACAAAAATATTTACAGTCATTGCGAGGGACGAGAAGCAATCAAGTTCACGAAGTGTGGCGTATCCCTGCGAACTGCTTGCAGCAGCGCTTCGCTATCGCCGGAGGCATCAGCCATAACCCAACATTATCAAGGATTTTGTTAGGTTGAGCGATAGCGAAACCCAACCCACAGGGTAATGATCGGAAAAAAACTTCTGTTCTTCCCTCCCCCCCCCCTAACTCCCCCCCTAACTCCCCCTACCTCCCCCACCTCCCCCACCTCCCCTACCTCCCCCACCTCCCCCACCTCCCCTACCCCCTACCTCCCCCACCCCCTGCTTGCCTTCACCCATCATTTTTGGGTTGACAGACTACTGGCAATTTCATCAAATCCAGTTTCTGGTGGCGTGTTGAGAATTTGATATTGATTAAGTAATGGTTGAAGATTGGTATACAATAGTTTATACACTCAGCAAAAAAATGAAAGTATATAATGGTTAGCGGCGACTCTACGGCTAAAAATGGTTTTCCAGACCATACCCAACTACTTGAGTCTGACAGTACGCCTGTGTTAGCGAAGCGTACCGTAGGTCAAAATTGGCAAGAACATTTTCAAGGTATTTTACTAACAGAATCTATCAAACCCATACTACAAAAATACCACCCAGATGGTCAATATTGTATTGGACAGGATTTAGGTATCTATTGGAAAATGACTTACACTCCAGAATGTGGTGCAGAATTTCCAAAATGGTTTTATGTGCCGAACGTGCCACCTATTATCAATGGTGAAATACGACATTCTTATGTACTTTGGCAGGAATTTATTGCTCCATTAATTGTTTTGGAATTTGTTTCTGGAAATGGTGATAAAGAACGAGATAAAACTCGCTGGAAAGGTAAATTTTGGATTTATGAACAGGTGATTCATCCGGCTTTTTATTGTATTTATGAAGTGAACAAAGCCAGTATAGAAGTTTATCATTTCATTGAAGGACAATATCAATTATTAGCAGCCAATGAACGTGGACATTATCCGATTGCCGTTTTGGGAATTGAGTTAGGGATTTGGCAGGGTAAATATCAAAATTTGGAATTACCTTGGCTACGGTTCTGGGATTCACAGGGTAATTTGTTGTTAAGTGGTGAGGAAAGGGCGGAATTAGAACGTCAGAAAAATGATCGTCTAATTGCCCAATTAAAGTCCCTTGGTATTGAACCGGAAGTTTAATGATGATGTTGTGATTATGGTGGATATTGTAAGCAGGGGAATAATTTCTTTCTTCTTTCTCCTGACTCCTGACTCCTTTGCTTCTACCTGGGTTTTCCTAGTGTCGTAATGTAGATCACTGCTTCATCCATAGGGATACCTAAGACATTATTTACTTGGTCATCAAAAAAACCAGCGATGCCACTGACACCTAAGTTAAGACGAATGGCTGCTAAATTAAGCCTTTGTCCTAAAATACCTGCATCTAAGTGTAAATAACGGTAAACACGATCTCCATATTGAGCAATCGCATTTTTTAAATCAGCAGTATGAAATAATACTGCACCTGCATCTCTGCCTAATTCCTGTCCTAAACATAAGAAATGTAATTCTCGACGGAAATTTTTAAACCGAATTTGCCGTAATTCTTGGGCTTTAGGTGCGTAATAATAACAGCCTGGATCTAATCCTTGCACTCCAGAAACAGCTACAAATGTTTCTATTAAATTCAAATCAAAATAATCAGGGTGAGGATCTAAATTTTGGTCAATATAATTTTGGGGTTGATAAGTAAAATCAAGTAAAGCTTTCAATTCATCAAAACTTAAATCATCACCAGTATAAGCACGAGTTGAACGGCGTTTATAGATAGTATTCGATAAATCTGCTAAATCTTCTCCCCAATAAATTGGTGTAGTTCGAGTCGAAAATTTTTCACAAAAAGGGAAGTTATACTTATCTTCCAAAGACTTTTCTAGTTCCACATTTGGTAAATTTAACTTACTACTGTTATTCACTGGAATTTGAGTATTTATGTGAAAATATTTCAGCAATTCACCATCAGGAATAGATGGATAATTAGTGGCAGTTGTCGAAGGTAAAGCAGTCCGTCCTAGTGGTAAATTTTGGCGCACATCTAACAAATCTGCCAAAGCTAAAACAGCAGTTGTTCCTTCTTGTTCATGATCAATATAAAGTAATTCATTAACAGCCTCATCAGCAAAACCGCCAATTAAATGAGAGCGATAGTCAGCAATATTACAAGCTAACTGAATATTACTTAAAAGATGCCCCGTGTCCAGAAAAATCCGCCGATAAGCCCTGTCTTCATAACGCCAAGCCGAACGATAAAAAACCGCAGTTGTAATTATAGCTAATTGGGTACTTTCCAGGGAAGGATGCCAAAAACAAGCAGATTGTAAACTTTGCCAAACATCACTTTCCCAAAAGTGCATTAACGAATGAGTTCGACATTGATAATTATAAAGTCCCGGCGGTAATAATGGTGTCCCGCGAGAAACTAAATATACTTCAGCCGGATATAAGCCCCCCGCACTAGGCGCAGAACGTAAGTATACTGTATTACCCAAGGAAGGCATTTTTGCAGTGAGTCCATAACTGTGAAATAATAGTTGAGAAAGCCGCCACCACCATTTGGTATCTTGTTGATTGGCAACAGTTGCCGCTGTTTCTTGCAGATAAGGTTTAAGGTCAATGTCAGAGCCAATTTTATACTCTTTGAACGGTACTGGCTGTTTATTCCAGTCTAAATTACGACTTTTAGAAGCCAGGGTTTCAGGGTGGTACTTAGTCCGGTCGTGATAGTGTTGGGCAATGGATTGTTCTATTTCTGGCATAGTAATTTTAATATCCCATAGCAGGGAACAGGGAACAGGGAACAGGGAACAGGGAACAGGGAACAGGGAACAGGGAACAGGGAACAGAAAAGTTGAAAGTCTTTTGCTGTATGGCTTTGTAGATAACTTTTGTATCTTATTCAAGTGCATACCACTGTAGTGTATTCCTATTCTTGATTTTGACATTTATTAGTTCCATTAATTCGTGCTAATCAGTACAATCATCAAAATTAAAAATTAATCCCAAAAAAGTTATTTTTCTGGTAAAATTCCCTCTTCCCCTGTCCTGGAAAAGATTGACAAAATCATGCCTGTACGTCAAACTCTATCAACATCTGATATTCAACTTTCTTATTTAGAATGGAGTCAAGGTCAAGAACCATTACTGTTATTACATGGTATGGCTGATCATGCCTTGGTTTGGTCTAGTTTGGGAGATTATTTAGCAGCAAATTACCATATAGTTGCGCCAGATATGCGTGGTCATGGTGAGAGTAGTAAGCCAGAACAAGATTATAGCTTTGCCAGTGCGATCGCTGATTTGGAAGCATTAATGGATAAACTAGGATGGTCTGCGGCTCATATCGTCAGCCACTCCTGGACAGGGAAATTAGCCGCTATTTGGGCTAGAGAGAACCCAAGCAGATTAAAAAGTATCACCTTAGTAGATCCCATTTTTATCTGGAAAATGCCCAGTTTCCTAAAAATCACATTTCCCCTGTTGTATCGTGTTTTACCCTTTCTGAAAAGCATGGGACCTTTTGCCAGTTACGACGAAGCTGAACAAAAAATTAAACAACTCAGTCAATATCAAAATTGGAGTTCTTTGCAACAGCAAGTTTTTCAAGCCGCAATTGAACAAAAACCCAACGGGACTTGGGGTAGCAAATTTACCATAGCCGCCCGTGACGGGATTTTTGACGCAGTTATGGAAGTACCAGGTTTTATTCACCCAATTGACACACCTGCCCTCTTTATACAACCAGAAAAAGGTGTAAACCGCCAAAATTGGCAAATTCAACCCTACAAAACCAATCTCAAAAACTTAAATCTGTGTCAAGTACCGGGAAATCATTGGCCATTTCTAAGCAACCCCACAGAATTTAATCAAACAGTCGCCACTTTTTTAGCATCACAAACATAAGATAATTTCAAATTAGTAATTGGTAATTGGTAATTGGTAGAAAGCAAAATTAAAGATACATATTTACCTCTTACCCCTATTCCCTATTCCCTATTCCCTATTCCCTATTCCCTGTTCCCTGTTCCCTGTTCCCTATTATGAGCCTTTGCATTAATCCAGTTTGTTCTCAACCTAATCATCCAGATAATGACGAAAACCGTTTTTGTCAAAGTTGTGGTTCTCAATTGGAATTGATAGGACGTTATCGAGTATTACGTTTATTAAGTGATAAAACTGGATTTGGCAAAATTTACGAAGCCTATCAACAA
>NZ_VILC01000118.1:0-12226 GCF_009712065.1 Aphanizomenon sp. UHCC 0183
CTATATTTAACAGCAAAACCCCTTAGCTCTCATCATTGCTAAGGGGTTTTTGTTTTTGATGGTTTACCGAAAAACGAGCCAAAGCCTCTGGCTTTAGCCACAGAGAGTTTAGCTTAAACAGTTCTCACTCTTGCTCGTCGGGGTATCAAACATCTCCCCATTCCTGTCGCCTCTTAATTTTCCACGCTAGGCGATTCCCAGGTCGCGCTTCGCTATCGCCTTCTTGATATCTCTAGTATAAAACATCTCCCTATTCCTGTTGCCTCTTCATCCCTTTTTCCTGGGGGGTGTGAACAGTTACGTTATACCTTCCACTCTTGTACCGTCAGGACTCCAGACAAAATGTTCTGACCATTTCTGTTTGCGAGGGTGAAAAAGTGATCTTGTTTCGCCAGTTAAAGGATCTATAGATAGACTCAGTTACTTTTAAATTTATTACAAGAACGACAGCCTAAACAAAGATTTTCAAAAGTTGTATCTCCCCCTTGTGAAACTGGTTGAATGTGACCATACAGCAAATTGTCATCAAACCCGGAACAAGAACCCCACCCCCAACCCCCTCCCCGCAAGCGATGAGGGGGCTAAGATGTACCTTATATCCGACCTTCCGCACCCTAAACTGTCACACAACGAAAAATGGTCGTTTGGGGATTTGAGATTGGCGATAGCGAAGCGCTGCTGCAAGCAGTTCGCCACCTAAGATTTCGACGATTTTGTATCAAAATTATCATCAAAGGTATTCAAAAATCCGAAATTACCGATTGTGACACTGGGGGGTGCGGAATGTGGGTTATATGATTGGAAATCGCTGTAGGTCATGGGAATACCACTATTTGTTTCAGATGTTAAGCAATAACAGCAACGAGATTTATCATTATCAATGATTTGTTTTCTTAAACTTTCGGAAACTTTATGACAAGGGGAAAAGGCAAGATTTTGATAGAGAAAATAGTGATTTTTTATCTAACTTCTTGCACTTCTCCTGACCGTGTAAATCGGATTTCAATTCGTCGGCGGGTAACATCATCTTGACGCGCTGTTCCTGCAAATTGTCCATTTGGTAATATTAACTGTGCCGCAGAATAAGCGCGAAACGATAATCCAGATAGTTTGCCTTCTTTTTTTTGAATATCACGCAGCACCTTAACAACTGACAAAGCACGCAGCAATCCTAAATCAGCATTAGAACCAGCTTGTAATTTTCCTACAAGTCCGTTACCACTAACTACACCTTCTAAATTAACATCTAAATTACTTGTTACATTACTATTAGCTTGTCCGTCCGTGTGTCCAATTATTTCTACCACGTTAATACCATATTGTTTAGTTCTAGCTTCTATTTCTGGTACTATTTGCTTCAAGATATAATTTGACATTTGTTGAGGAATTTCCGCACTACCAGAGGCAAATCTATAAACACCTTGATCTTTTATAACTATAATTGGTGGTGTATCTGTTAACTTTTTTTGAGATTCTAATTGTGTTTGTAAGTATTTTATCTGCTCATTTAATTGTTTAATTTTTAAAGCTAACTGTTCTGAAGTTTGAACACTTTGATTGATATTTTTACTAATCTGTGATTTATTAATTTGTGATATGATAATGGTTAAAAACAAAAATAAAACCAATATCATAAACGCATTAGACATTAAATCAGTAAATGCTGGCCAAACGTTTAGGTCTTCATTATATTCTGTATAGCGTGAACGACGAGCCATAATTGCAATGTTTTATTTTTGTAAATTTGTTAGTCAACTTAAACAGTAGGGTGCGTAACGCACCTCATGTATAGGTATTTGTGCCACTAAGTTTTTGTTGATATTCCTCAAGATTCTTAATTAATAGCTCCAAGCCTTTAATATTAGCCTCAAAACCCTTCTTGTTGATATTAGTTTGTCTGTCAATTCCTTGAATAATGGTATTACTCACATTTTGATATTCAGCAATTAGTTGATAATTATTATTCTCTAATAATTTCATCAGTTTTTGACTATTAGCATCTGTTTGATTAGATGCTATACTAATAGCAGTATTTACATTATTTGTATATGTTTTCACATTTTCTAACAACTGCTCAATAGTTGTGATTAATTTATCAAAACTATTAACTTTATCGCGCACTCTTTGATCTAAATTATCCAGTTTATTAACTGCTTTTTCATAACTATTAGCTCCTTGCTGGAGTCCGGGAATAATTTCAGTTAAAAGATTTTGGTTATTTTGATGTGAATCTAATACTTGAATTGAAGTTTGGTTCATAGCTTTTATCTCTTCAGCTAAACTAATTAAGCTCTGACTAGAATTTTCAGTTTCCGTTGAAACCGTGCTAATTAATTCCGTTGTATATGTTTTCACATTTTCTAATAACTGACTCATAGCTGTGATTAATTGATCAAAATTATTGAATTTATCTCCCACTCTTTGATCTAAATCATCTAATTTACTAGTTGCTTTTTCGTAACTATTAGCTCCTGCATGAAGTTGGGGGATAATTTCACTAAGAAGATTTTGGTTATTTTGATGTAATTCTAATACCTGAATTGAAGTTTGGTTCATAGATTTTATTTCTTCTCCTAAATTAATTAAACTCTGACTAGAATTTTCTATTTCAATTAAGGCATTTATAATCAATTCCGTTGTTGCTGCTAAACTTGTAGCTGACTCAGAAAATTTCTGCTGTGTATTACCCAAATCTACAGTAGCTAATGATAATTTGAGAGGAAACTCACTTTGATTAAAAGTTTCAGCAGACTGTTTAAATATCTGAGATGTTGTATTTAATGCTGACATTGAACTTTTAAACTCATCAGCAGCACGAGATATAGTTCCAGCAGCAGCATCAAATTTTTCATAAACTTGTCTAGCTAAATCTGTAGTTTCTTTATTACCGTCAGCAATTTGTTTTGCGACGTTTCCCATAGATTGTTCTACAGCTTCTCGCACTGTTTTCCCAAAATTTGTTAAAAATTCATCCTGTTGAGATACCATTTTATTAACTATTTTATCAAGACGGGTATCACCCTGCACTTCAGGAAAATATACATTATCTAGATAATCTTCTAAAGAACTAATTAAGCGATATTTAGCAAGTCCACTATTAAAGATGAAATTGAATACTGTTACCAAAGCACTGAAAAATAGTCCTGTTAAACTGGTAGTAAATGCAATACTCATTCCTTCCAATGGTTTCTTTAACTCAGTAACTAAATTACTGACATCACTAGCATTAGCTTGATTAATTGTTTGACTGAGAGTAGATAAATTAATAGTGATTCCTAAAAAAGTTCCTAATAATCCAAAAGCTAACAGTAAATTTGGCAAAATGCGACATAAATAATCTATTTGTTCACAGGTAAATCCCTTAATTGTTTCCTGACTATAAATTTGATCTATTAATGCTGCTGTATTTACCTGTTCTAATTGTTTACTAGCTTGTTCAAATCTATCTTCTAATGTTTGGATAATTTTCGGTTGTACTCCCCTGATTCCTGTTTTGATTAATCTTTGAACTTTATTAGTCAAATCTATTAAATAGCGGTAAAGATATATGCGAATAACAATAGTAATCACAGATGGAATAACAACCAGAAAGAGAGTGATGACAATTAAGTAAAGTGGTATTGCTGGCATAAAAATGACCTGTGGTAGTGCAAGAAGTAGTACAAGAAATCTGTGAGAATTGGGTAGATATGAACTACCCATAAAAGCTATTTTAGGTTAGATATTTGTCAAGGATTTTTTGCATTTGTATCTCATAATATTCTTGAGTAACCAAGTTATTATCAAATAACTCTTTTAAACGTTCTAATTCCGAACGCAATTTATCTTGATTTTGATTACCAGTATTATCTTGAGGAGAATGAGAAACTATTTCCCCCACAATAGCTGTTTGAGTTCCTGTATTGTTTCTTGGTAAAATTGAATTTGTGTTTCTAAATTTTGCTTCCATTTTCTCCAAAAAACGATTTATAATCCCCTTTCTTACTGTATCTTGATTATTATATACTTTTTGTATATGGGGAAAATTCGGACTATCTTCGGGTATTTGCTTGAGCTTGTCTGGAAATTGACGCAGTTTAGGTAGATATTCATTTTCCCATAATTTTGGATTATTTTCCATTTGGGAAATTGTATCATCCAAAATCTTCTGCAAAGTATCCGCTATATTGCGGTTATTTGCCAAATCTTCTAAAGCTTGCATCCAATTTGCACTCACAGCAGCAGTATAATAACTATCTTGAAAAGAGTCATAATGTTTAAACTCTAATTCCTGAGTATCCTGATTTTCTGTTAATAATTCTAACGCTAAACAAGGATAAAAAATATCCTCTAGTTCTTCCATTCTTCTAGCATCAGGGGGAATTATATCAGGGAATGAAGCGCGATAGTCATTATGCAAGAAAGATGTACCAGAATTTTGTTCTCGTAAATATGGATTTCTCATTCTTTCCAGACTACTAATTAATCTCAAAGGAAACGCAGCATATTCATTAACAATTAATATCTCATCATCTGCTTGAACTTCTTTTAATTCACTTTGTTGAACAGATAAGTCCTGTGTTAGCAAACTTTTAAACTGTTTGACTTCTAATTCATCTGTATTCTTGTGACCTACTAATTTACTACTTTTACCAGTCTCATCTCGAAAATAAGGATCATTCAAATTTAAACGCAAAAGTGGTTGACCTTCTTGCATAATTTGTGCTAGACGAGTTGAACGCGCAGCTAAGGAGTATTTTTGCATGAAGCGTTTAATCACAGAAGTAACAATATTGCTACCTCGAAAAGCAAATAAACTATCAATTTTCAGATCAATTTCTTGTTTTAGTTGAGAGTGAGTAGTACGTTCTATATTCAGGAAAAAAGCTAAAGATGCTCCTCTACCATTTTCTTCGGTAAGTGCTGAACTTGCTAAGACTAATTGAGGACAAACATCATTTTCTGGGATCATTGTTTGATAGCAAAGTTCTATATCTTCAGTATCAAAAATTGCCTCTCCACTCATTTCATCGAAATTCAATTGTTTTAATTCTCTTTCCTCTTTTTCATAAGCACTTTCTAAGTCCTCTACTAAACTACTAAAAGCTGCAATTTGCTTTTCTTTTTCTTGAACTTGCTTTTGTAATTGATTGACAATTTTTAAAGTTTCTTGCAATACAGTTAATTCAAAATTATGCTTGATAATTTTGTAAACTTCTTGCATTACTTTTTTGCACTCGTCCTGAAATGGAATGTTTTTGAAATCAACAAAGGGAATACCTAGTTTATTTTCCATATCTTCAATTGTTTGTTCTGTATTCTCCCATTTTCTTTCTACATCTTCTAAGCGCTTTATGCCTCCAAAATCGGTAATTTTCTCCTGTAAATCCCCTTGATATTTATGTAATTCGTGTCGCAGAGAATCTAACCAATTGCGTGTATTTTTAATGGAGAAATTAGGATCTACTGGTGTGAGTAATTGCATCACATAATCATCAATATTCCGATTAAGTTCTTTGGTAATCTTAGGAGTAGCTTGCATTAATTTCGTCAACCAATAACCGCGAATACTTTCTGTTTCTCCTGGTTGCACTGTGCGAAATTGTTTATAAAATTCCGCTGCTAATTGCTGACGGATATTAGTGCGGTCATCCTTGTTTCTACATTCAGCAATTAACCGGGATAATTTATTTTGCCAAGTTTTGAGACTATTACTAAAGGTCTTATTAGATTCTTCTACAGACTCTGCTAATTTATTAGTTAAACCATCTCGTTTTCCTAAGTCATTATGCCAATTATGTTGAATTAAAAATTGCTCAAGTAAGTTAATAGGATCTGGACTTTGACCCTTGCCATTTAACCAAAACCTGACTAACTCTAAACCTACCTTTGTTAAAGCAATTTCAATAATAGTATCACGAGGAAAATAAATTGCTGACAGTCCAAATGTTAAGTATCTTTGGGTGTTACGACGAGGATGTTTATCTGATTCAATCATTTTTTCTTTAAAATTATCCCTGTTGCTTTTTATTACAGGTGCTAATTCACCTGAAAAATCAAGAGCAATCTTATGAGCAATCACATTACATAGTTTACCTTGTGTCAGAATCTGATATTCTCCTAGCGTTTTATTAGAAATTAAATAAGCATAGTCAAATGGCTCTTTTTTATTTTGTACAATTACCGAATTTTCAAGATCATAAACTGCTTCAAAAGTTGTACCGGGAGTGCTGTAATAATTTAATTCTTTCAGAGCAGCGTAAGTATTTGTAATCATTTTGTTGGTATTGCCATATAAATCAGGACTAATCACTAAATAGCCAAAAATTTTAGCAGTTTCATCTCTATAGATATCTCTAAGGCTATAAGCAACATCTAAAAACATCCCACTTCCTGTACCACCACAGAGAGAACCAACAACAAAAATATTTAGTCCTGGTTCAATTCTTAACCCTGATTTTAGCAAAAAAGATTCATGTCCTCTCGTTCGGTTTTCTGCTGTTACAATTGATGTTTTAATTTTTTGATAGTTGTGAAAAAAAGCTAATCTTCCCACAGGTCTGATACATTTTGCACCGTCTTCAATTGCTCCAATGTCCCGCAATAACCCAGGAGGAAACCATCTGCCAATATGGTCATAAGGTCCGTAATTACTATATTCCGAACGCCGTTCTAGTCCTTCTACAAACATGGTGACATCTCTTGATGACATGGTAGCACCGACTTTTTCAGCTTCTTTAAAACTTAAATCCACACCATGATAGGTACTCCCTGTTCTAATCCCTGTAACTTGGGTGGCTGCTTTATCTGTATCAATGTGAACAAAACTGACAATTGGTAACTTATTTAGGTCTCCATAACGGTCAACAATTAACCGTCTAATTCGCATTAATACATCTCTCCCAGTTCCCCCTAAACCGATACAAATTGTGCGATTAATGCCTCTAGATTGGGTTTCTTTTGCAGATGCTTGAGTCATAGTTTTTCCCCTGAATACTATTTTTCAATTTTAACATTTATTTGGTAATCACGCTGGCGTGAATCTGGACAATTTAGCGTAAATCTAGAATTGGTTATGAGAGTCTTTGATATCACTTTTTTGTTGTTTAGTTGAATGTTTCCCTCTGGTGTTGGGACTAAATATAGTTTTTCTCCTTGACGTTGTAAATGGCCTCTAATTTCTCCCCCTGGACAGTCAATGGAATTGGGGTTATCTTCACCTATGCCGATTTTCTTCTTATTTGGTAGTATACATAATTTTTCTTCATCTTCTGTATTATCTTCAAATCTAATTCGCAATTTCCATTTTTTTTGTAATCTGGCAAATTTGCATAGACTCCAAATACCAGCAGCTATTAATAATAATAAAATTAAACTGGGAAACCATAGCTGTTTGAGTAAATAAGAATTAACTAAACAGGTTTCTTGTCCTCCGGGGGCTGGTGTACAAAATTCTTGAATGGTAGGATTAAGGTCTATTACAGATAGTTTATAATCTTTACTATCTTGATTTTTAATGATGAGCGATCGCTCATGTAAAGGTAAACTCTTAATCCAATTCTGTCTCTCTTCACTCTCCGGTGATGTCGCAATTCTGAAAGGACTATTAGCAGGAGTTTCTATCCAAATTTCGGAAGTAATTCCGGGCTTAGTACCTAAGGTTGCATCAGTTATCCAAACAACAGACTGTGGTTTAATTGATTGATTTTTTGCAAGGCGATTTTGATTAATCTGCGCGACACCTTGATATACTGTTAACTCTGCTCTTTGAATATCTGTACCATAGCGGTTAGGATCATAATTAAAAGGAATTTTTGCTAATACTTTATTAATATTTTCTGAATTTTCCTTGCTAAAATATATAGGTTTTCCTAATGGATTTTCTACAGAAATAACCTCATCAAAAACCACATTTTGAGCAAAGGGAACAACATAAACAGAATCTCCAGGTTTGAGACTGTCTTCAACTATCTGACGTAGGCGAATACGTCCTTGGTCATTTAAACCCACACTTTCCGTTACATCAATGGCTAACACAACATCACGTTTACCCCTACCCAAGAGGGATACTAACTGTAAGCCATTTTTCTGTGTATCAGTCAGTGGTTGTCCAGGGGTAATTTTTGTCAAAGTCACAAACTCTATAGTCCGTTAAATAATGTGTATTAGAATTATTACACAAATAGTCTTAAAGTTTCCGTCTTTACGCCCTGACGCGAAACATAATTTATACGGCTATTATGTAAGTCCTTCATATTATGTATACTTTTTATTGATTATTAGTTAATACCAGTCAATAATTGAGGCTGTTAATACCAATTTGCTAGTATAATCACAACTCACATTTACCGTTCATATACTTCACTCCGATGAGCGATAGCGAAGCGCGACCTAGTAATCGCCACAACGAATACCCGCACCACTTCATCTTCTATTGAATAGATTACCCTGTAGTCGCCGATTCGGTAGCGATAGTACCCTGCATAATCTCCCTTGAGGGCTTTGATGTTAGGGTGCGACTGGGGGGGGTTTGCTCTAGTTGCTCAACTCAACCTACATTTCCTTAACCGACAAGTATTGAGAAGGTACTGCTTTAAAAATCATTTTATTCAAGCTAATTAGTCGAAAAAATTATTATTTACCCTCAATACCTGATAATGCTAAGTTAGTCAAAGCTCAAAGAAACCTGATATCAGTATTAATGACTAACACGGTTAAATTGTTGTATCCTTCTATAGAGAAGCTTGTTAGAGAAATTGTAGCGGTTAACCACGCTTGGAAAGTAGCTGATGAGCTTTTTGGTGAAAATTCCTCTCTTTCTAGATCCTCACGGGATTTAAAAACTGCATTACAGGTGCGTGTGCTGAGAAGTTATGCACCTGAACAGGTTCATCTGGTTCTCGATACAGAAGCCGAAGGTGAGGGACTTTACAGCTTAAAACTCAGAGAACCTATAGACAACCACCTGTATGCAGAACATTTGCCAGTAAGGGTAGCGCAAGAGGTTCTTTCTGCTGACGAGATCAAAAAATTTTCTAAGTTGCAAACAAAATAAATAGAAGGATACGGTATGGGAATCGGATATATTTGGAATATAGTTTGGCAGAATTCGCCTTTTCACTGGGCAACAGCGTTTGTATTAGCGATCGCAATTGCTTATGAGTTGTATACAGTCTGGGAATATTGGTATATAGAGTGTGGTAAAACAGCAAAAGCAATTCAATGTTTGCAAAATTTACCGAATGGTCAAGAGATCAAGTCTTTAAAAAGTATTAGCCTTTGGTTACAAGAATATTTAGGAACTGATAATCCCACTAGACTAAAAGAGCAGAAGGAAAAATTTGGCAATTTTATACTGAAAAAAGCTCCATCAGTATTATCTCGTCCAATTCCTCGTAGTTCGCTACGGTTTGTCACAACTTTATGTACTGCAATTGGGGTTTTAGGAACATTTTATGGTATCCAAGAAGGACTACAAGGAATTGACCTTGATACCAGAACATCTGAACAACTAATGGCTTCTAGTAAGGAGCTATTAGTGGGAATGAAAACAGCTTTTTCAACTTCCTTAATGGGGCTTGGTTCTGGTAGTGTGTTCACCTTAATTTTATTTGCAGGTGATTCTCTGCGACAGCAACGACGTGATAGCTTACGGCAAAAATTGAAAGCGATCGCTATTTTAGAAACAGCAGATAACGCTAATCAAAAAGCAGCCGAATCACTTAGTATAGTAGCAGATAAATTAACAGGGTTAAATCAACTGAGTGCAGAAAGCATTGGAGAAGCTGTAGGTACAGCTATATCAACACAATTTGCAGGTTTAAACCAGTTATCAAGTCAAGCTATTGGGAAAGCTTTAGGACAGCAAATGCAACTGGTAATAATACCAGAGTTGCAAAAAATGTACCAAGAACAACAAAAACTCAGAGAAATACAAGAAAATCAGGGACAGAGAGTTCTAGAAAAACTCATTCAAGATTTGCGAATTGAGGTAATTGAACCTATTGCAGTTCGACTAGATGAAAGTGCAGAATTAACAAAGCAAGCTTCAGAAGCGGTACAAACTCTGCATAGAGAATTAGGGGGAATTTCTCAAAGTTTAGCAAATTCAATATTGACTATTCAGAACTTTCAAAAAGAGACATTAGTAGAACTTCAAGGATTTGCTCACAATTTGGGGCAAACTTTGACTCAATTTCAAACAGATACTAAAGGAGTTTTACAACAAACAGCCGATGAAATTAATCGAGCAGTAGATCAAAGTATTGTAGGAATGACATCCCAGCGTAGTGCATTTGAAGCCAGTGCAGAACAAGCTGCTGCTACCTTCCGGGGTATTCGAGAAGAACTGCAAACAGCCCTACATGAACGAGCAGAAGTAGAACAGCAAATACTGCAAGGTACTCGAACTGGAATCATCGGAATTCTCACTCAAGCAAATACAGCCTTCCAACAACAAAGTAATACTCTAGAAACAGTTGGTAATAACGCATCATCATTGATGAATATTGCAAAAGATAATTTGGAAGCTACTTTAGGAAATATTGATTCCACACTCACAGCAACCAGTCAATCACTGCAAGCTGATTTAACTCAATTCCGTCAAGAATCACAAGCAAATTTACAGACTTTTTTTCAACAAACAGCCGATGAAATTAATCGAGCAGTAGATCAAAGTATTGTAGGAATGACATCCCAGCGTAGTGCATTTGAAGCTAGTGCAGAACAAGCTGCTGCTACCTTCCGGGGTATTCGAGAAGAACTGCAAACAGCATTACGAGAACAAGCAGAAGTAGAGCAGCAAATGCTGCAAGGTACTCGGACTGGAATCATACAAATTCTCACTCAAGCAAATACAGCCTTCCAGCAACAAAGTAATACTCTGGAAACAGTTGGGAATCAAGCTTCTGGATTAATGAATGATGCTAGAAATAATCTTTTGGCTACCTTAGAAAATATTGATTCCACACTCACAGCAACCCGTCAAACTGTGCAAGATGATTTAACCAAATTCCGCGAAGAATATCAAGCCAATCTACAGGCTTTTTTCCAACAACAAAATGACTTATTAAAAGATACTTTAGGTCAACAACGTGATGGATTAAATCAAGTAGTACAAAATCTGGATCAAGTCTTTCAACAAGAAGCTCAAAGGCGTAGTCAATTAACTCAAGAAATTGATCAAACAATGAATAATATTCAGCATTCTGTACAAAGAATCCATGAATTAGCTATTGCTGCGGGTTTACATGATTCACAAAGACTAATTCAACTAAATGCACTTGCGGAAAATATCGGACAACAAGTACAGAAAGTGGATAATTCCTACAAGAATTTGGATGAAAAATTTGCTCATAGTTTAAATACTTGGCAAAACCTTCTTCAAAGTTCTATGAAAAACACAGTTGACTTACAGGAAAACTTTTTCCGAAGTTCTGATCATGCTATGACTAGAATTTGTAGCGACTTACTAAAAAGCGCAGAAGTCCTAGTAGCTGCCAATGATAATAGTAATTTCGTCAATGGAAGAAATGAACATGGATGATTTTATCAATAATGAATTTTTAGAACCTGAAATTACCGAGGATGATGAATCTAGTATTTATCTATCCATTGGTGATCTCATGTCTGGATTACTGATGTTTTTTGCATTACTTTTCATTACTGCACTACTACAACTAGCAGAAAGAGAAGCACCCAAACGAATAGTAATTGGTAATGTTGTTGGTGAAATGAAAAGTAAAAATATCAATGTTAAAGTAAACCCAGAGACAGGAGATATAAGTATTCAAGAATCAATTCTTTTTGATAAAGGAAGCACCCAACTTAAACCAGCAGGTAAAGAATTTCTCCGTAAGTTTATTCCTGTTTACAGTGGAGTAATTTTTTCTAAACCAGAATTTGAAAAGGAAATTAGCCGCGTAGTCATAGAAGGTCACACTAGCTCAGATGGAGACAATAAAACCAATTTAGAACTTAGTGTATTACGGTCATCTTCAGTCTATAAATACATTTTTTATGAACTCAATTTTCCCACTCAATCTTCTTTAAGTCAGAAAATATTAGCTGCTGGACGCGGAGAAATAGAATCTGATCAAAAACGTGATAACCCTGCTGATAGAAAGGTACTATTTCGTTTTCAATTCCGTAGTGATGAGTTAAATCAACAAGTTCGTAAAAAATTACCTGCCAAGGAGAAATAACCTTGAATTTTGATTATTCCATGCCTGATTTACCAGAAATACCC
>NZ_VILC01000119.1:0-10815 GCF_009712065.1 Aphanizomenon sp. UHCC 0183
CCCCCAATTCTTGAGGGAAATAGAGCGATAGCGAAGCGCTGCTGCAAGCAGTTCGCCACCCGTACCCTACCAAATTTTTAGAGAAAACCCATGAACCTAAAACTATTATTAACAGCAGCCATAATGACTTGCATTGTCACCACAGCCACCCAAGCCAAAGCCGATACTTACAGGGCTGGGAAGTTCACAGTTACTATAAATGCTAATACCTACGTTGGTTGTGATGCTAAAGGAAACTGCATCAAATTAGAAGACGGTACAGGATGGCAAGATAATGGTTATCGGGGGATGACCTGGAGTAATGGGGATTATTACTACTCGATTTCTTGGAAAGAAGATTCTGATGACGGAATGTACTTAATGATTGTTAATAAGAGTAAACTAATTTTAGGTGAAAAACTGGTAGCAGTCTCAGAAAATACACCTAAAGTTGAGCTTAAATGGGCTATTTGGTGCGATGTAGTCAATATCAAATCTGGACAATTAGCACTGCGGTTTACTCCCAATGGCAAATCCAGAGCCGGTTTAAATAATGGTAATCATGTTTTACTCAGGAAACAAGAGGGGATTTGGGCCTATGTCGATGTGATTAGGGGACCAAATAAGAAAGTTAAGGGCTTGAAAGGCTGGGTTAATTCTAATTATCTTTCTTGCACTAAAGAACCCATTGATTAAATTTTGAAAATTTTTAAGGAAAATCTATGAAACCTGTTTTGAAGACCCAAAAATTAGCATTACCACAAGTACAACGATACCTACAGGGGGCGAAGCGATCGCTATTTATCTTAGGATTCAGTTTAATAACTTTAGGTGTTAACGAATTATCAGTATTAGCCCAAACTCGACAACCAACTAATGCAGAACTAAAAAAATTACGTCAAGAACTTCAACAATTTATCAGGTCAGTCAAAAATAATCGTACAGGTGTTGGTTATCTTCAAGTTCAAGATAGACTTACTCAAGTAGAAAAGAAGACAAGAGAATCCTTTGTACGTGCTTGGTCAAAGACTGAACCAGGACTAGCACCTTTTATGGGTATATGGTCTGGATATGAACATAGTGAACACATCTACCCTTCAAATACCAAAGGTAAAGTTTGTATTGTTTCAACTGGTGAAGGTTCTGGCAGTTTAACTACTGGCATTTTATCTAATGGATTAATAAAAATAAATGGTAGAAAAATAATGCTATTTAAAGAAGGAAATTTTTTGGGTTCCGCATTGCTCAAAAATGGCAGATTTGTAAGTGATAATGGTGAAATTCCTTTAAATAATCCCAGACCTATTGAACCGCTAAATAGATTACTACTTGAATATATATTTGAAGCATCAGAAAAAAGCAAAATTGAAAAACAATTTAAAGCTGCTGGTTGTACTTCTAGTTTACCAAATTCGTCTGCAAATAAATACACAACCCCAAAACAAAAACGTTTCTAAAATGAATAATCAAGAACTAAGTAGGTGAACAAAATAAAAATGAGGGGTATTGCGTTTTGTAAAATGGCTGAAACTCAATCAGAATCTCGCATTGAGACAACTTTACATACCTTTAAATTTTTCTGTTCACCTACTTAATCAAGGATGGCGTGAGAAAGCGATCGCCCAATTCTTAGGGAAACCCAGGCGATCGCTCTCCTAAATTCTTGAGGGAAAAAGAGCGCCCCCAATTCTTCAGGGAAACAAGCGATAGCGAAGCGCTCCGTAGGAATCGCCCCTACCAAATTCTTCAGGGAAATAGAGCGCCCACAATTTTTCAGGGAAACAAGCGATCGCCTCCCTCACCATAGACATCGCCCCCCACCAAATTATTAAGGGAAAAAAGTAAGAAAAGTAAGTCCCCAATGACACTAACTACAAGGTTACACCGGAAGAATGGCGACGGGTACATGAATTGCGGAATTAACCAATTATTGAAGGTGAATTAGGCGAACTGCTTGCAGCAGTGCTTCGCTATCGAAACACCTAAATTTTAAGTTTACTAATTAATATTGGGAGCATCAAATGTCCAATACTAACAATAAAGGCGCAATTATCAAAGTATTAGCTAGATTAACGACAACAGGAATATTTATTAAGAAACAGATAATGAAATACTTATTATCTTCAGTTCATAAAATAAATATTAAATTCCGAAAAATAAAATCTATATTTCCACTCTCAAATAGTGAAAGCAAGCAAAATGATTTAACATTTCATGAAATTGAAGAATTTTTATCATTACTAGAAAAAGAATGTCAATTAAACTTATCTAAAACCGAAAGATTGGCGGAAATCAAGAATGAAATAAAAACTACCGGAAGATATTGGCAAACTTATCACGAATTAGTTTACGGAACTAAGTTAGCATGGCGTAATAGCACTAGATGTATAGGTCGTAACTATTGGCATTTGCTGGAAGTTCGTGATTGTCGCAGTTTAAATAAACCAGATGAAATATTTTATGCTTTGGTAGAACATTTAAAATTAGCTACTAATAGAGGTCGAATTAAACCTTTGATAACTGTATTTGCAGCACAAGAACCCAATCAACCAGGTATCCGCATCTGGAATGAACAACTTATCCGCTATGCAGGTTATAAACAGTCTGATAGTTCTATTATTGGCGATCCGAAGTATGTAGAGTTCACACAAATTGTTCTTGAAATGGGATGGAAAGGAAGTAAAGGCACTCCTTTTGATATTTTACCAATTGTCATTCAAATGCCTAACCAGCAACCTCATTTATTCGAGTTACCTCCTGATGTAGTTCTTGAAGTATCAATTCAACATTCTGAATATCCTTGGTTTGCTGAATTGGGTTTGAAGTGGCACGCAGTACCATTAGTTAGTAATATGATGCTTGATGTTGGTGGAGTTAAATATACATCTGCTCCCTTTAATGGCTGGTATATGGGAACTGAAATCGCATCTCGTAATTTTGGAGATGAATCTCGTTATAACTTGTTGTTGGCTGTAGCACAAAGGTTAGGTTTGAATACTCGTAATAACTATACATTATGGCGAGATCGTGCTTTAGTGGAATTAAATATTGCTGTTCTTTACTCATTTCAAAAAGCTGGCGTAACTATCGTTGATCATCATACAGAAAGTCATAATTTTATCCAGTTTGAAAACAAGGAAAAATTAAATCAAAGACTTACTTATGCAAACTGGTCTTGGATTGTGCCGCCGATGTCTAGCTCTGCAACTCCAGTTTTTCATCACACCTATGAAAATATTGAACTAAAACCTAATTTCTTTTATCAGCCCGATCCTTGGCGACATTTTAATACTCCTCAAAAATCTGGTTGTCCTTTTTCTACCAGGGCAGGATTTACGCAACTCTAACAAAATGTGATTTCTAGCGATAGTGATCGCTTCCCCCTCGTAGACATCGCCCCTAGCAAATTGTTGAGAGAAGCGATCGCTTCTTCCTTCGTAGACATTGCCCCAAACAAATATAATAAAGTCAAAATATGGAATTTCTTTTTGTTTACGTCACTTGTAAAGACCGTGCTGAAGCTCTTAATGTAGGTAGAGCCGTAGTAGAAGCCCGTCTTGCGGCCTGTGCCAACATAATTGACGGTATAGACAGTATTTATTGGTGGCAAGGTGAATTACAAGTAGAAAAAGAAGCTATTTTAATTATGAAATCGCGCCGTGATTTATTTGCAGAACTAACAGCTAAAGTAAAATCAGTACACTCTTATCAAGTACCTTGTGTGGTGGCTTTACCAATTGAGGCAGGAAATGAGGATTACCTGAATTGGCTAATGGCAGAAACCAAGGCTACAGATATCACCAAATAGTTGTAAGTTTTATGTTACCTCATTCTTGAGGGAAACTAAAAAGCGATAGCGAAGCGCTCCGTAGGAATCGCCCTCCCAATATCCCCAAACAGCGATCGCACACAACTACTATAATTTTAGGCGATCGCACCCCAACATCCCCAAACAGTGAACTGCTTGCAGCAGCTTCGCTACCGCACACAACCCCCCCAACTTTAGACAATCGATCTCATTAGGACATCTTCTTCAAATTGCTAAATCCGATAACTATTACAATGAAAGGGATTAGAAGTACAGGGGGACTCGATAGGCCTTTTGCTAACAGTACAATTTGAGTCAGGCTTGTGAATGTGTAGGCATATACGCCCCACTTCTTCATTAGCCACATTCCGATCAAAGATACTAACCTTACGATTGATGCTAAGGCTAGGTAGGGAGGATACCATGGATACCATGCACCAATTGATGATGTAATAGGTGAGAAGATACGTAAAAATGAAGGTATTAGACCAAGAAAGCCAATAACACATATCACAGTTATAGCAATAGGTCTAGAACTTGTTGCATTCATAATAAACACCTTTATATCTCTTGTAATTTGGTAGTTTAACAAATAGGTAAGATTAAATTTCTGTCCCCACAAGTGACTAAAGGAGGTCTAGCGGCTTAATTGAGCGGCAAGCAATACTTCCGGTCAGCGATCGCTCCCGACTCAAAACCAGAATATCACAATACTGTCAGCACTAACGTTTTGTTACATAACACTATAGCTATGTAAACAAAATTTAAAACCAGGTGAAAAAACCTGCTAATTGAGTATTCGGGCAATTGCAGCGATAGCGAAGCGCTCCGTAGCGATCGCTGTGGGAAATTGTCTGAATCAGGATTTCCAGGATTTCAGGATTTACAGGATGAGGGATTCGGTGGTTAATTCGAGCGATCGCCCCTACCAAATTATTGAGAGAAATGATCGCCCCCAATTCTTGAGGGAAACCCAGGCGATCGCTGTGGGAATTTGTCTGAATCAGGATTTACAGGATGAGGTATTCGGTGGTTAATTCGAGCGATCGCTGTGGGAATTTGTCTGAATCAGGATTTCCAGGATTTCAGGATTTACAGGATGAGGTATTCGGTGGTTAATTCGAGCGATCGCTGTCCCTAAATCCCTAGATCCCCGACGTCTCTAAGAAGTCGGGGATCTGAATAACCTCACTTGTTAAGCGATCGCACCAAAATTGTTAAACAACACTCAAATTTACTCTCAAAACAACATCGTTGTAATCTTTATCCCCCCCACCGGCTAAATCCTCAAAACCAAAGACGTTATTTCCTAACAGACGAATATGATCTACCTTATCAGCATTAGCCCCTAAATAGGCAAAGTAAGCTTGGTCAACTTGTCCATTTAGAACTTGATCTACTGTCCGACCATTAGTAAGAATAAATGGAGCAAAAATACTTCCCCCTGTTAATGTCTTATCTGTAAAACTGGCAGTTCCTTGGTTATTAACTGTGAGGTCAATTCCCGCCACACGATTTTTGATAGCTGCTTGAGCATAACCTGATTCACCAGGACGGAAATCAACTGTACCATTGCCATCAATATCAATACCACCATTTTCATCTGCTACTTTATAAAAGCCAACGAAGTTGTTAAAACTAGCTTCTCTATTAACAACAAAATCAGCTTTTACATTGTTGGTTATACCTCTTAAATCAATGACTTCTCCTTGTTGTTTTCCTTGCAGATTTGTACCCAAGGGTAATGGGTTATTTGTGGATTTAATGTTGACTACCAAATCTTTGAAGTCAGTATTATTATTAGATCCATCTTTCCAAGCTAAGGAGAAACCATCACTACCCAAATTTATAATTTTTTGGCGGGAGAGGTCAGAGAAAAGTATGTCTGAAGTTGGGGTATTCCCATTTTTGACGTTATCAATTGTACCGTTTTTGACTAATAAGAATCTTAGGTTATTACCAGATTCAAATTCTAGTATGCTTGTGAGATTGTTGATATTAAAACCATTGGGGCGATTGGCAAGAGTTGAGAAAATCACTTTTGATTTGTTCAAAGCTGCTTGAGTATAACCTGTTTCCCCTAGAGCAATGCCATTAATTTTACCTTGGGCATCGTCAACTGTAAATACAGCCAATTCATTAACTAAGGGAGATTTAGATTCTGTAAGGGTAACTTGAAGTTTTGGGTTGCCAGAACCACCAGAAATAGTGAAAACATTATTTTCATTGAATTGTAGCGCGGTAGCGGAAGGTATTATAACTGCTTTATTCTGAGTTAAATAATTATCATTTATGCTGTAGCTAGATTCATTACTGAATACAATAATATTGTTATTTAAAGTACCAGCAACAACAGTAGTAGCTGTAATGTCTACTGTTGCTTTTGTTCCTGGTTCTAAGTTTCCTAATTCAGCTATTACATAGCCATCGGAGTCAATAAAAGTCGTCCCCTGACTAGCAATAACTGATACATCTTTTACTTTTAATGAACCAATATCATCAATTAATTTTACATTTGTAGCTTTGCTATTGCCATTATTAGTAACTGTAAGTGTATAGTGGATTTTGTCTCCTAAATTTATCGGAGTATCAGTTAAATTGCTAGTTAGTAATAAATAAGACAGATCAGAAGGAATTAAAGATGTTTCTGTAACTGTAGTTTCTAAAGTAGTTATATTATTGCTGATATCTGAATCATAAGTTTCAGTGGTGACACTAGCAGTATTAGTAATTATCCCTGTTGTTGGCACGGTTGTTGGCGCGGTAATAGTGATGAATACTTCTGCGGTTTGACCTTTTTCTAAATCATCAAGATTAAAAGTGAGTTGATTATCTAGTGAAATCGTGGGTGTAATGTTAGATGAAAGAAGGGTTACGCCTTCTGGTAATGTGTCAATAAGCTTAACGCCTTCAGCTACACTATCACCATCATTGGTGACTGTAACTAGATAAGTTAGATTATCGCCTACATTTACTATGTCTGCATTAGCAATTTTAGTGATAGATAAATCGGCTGCTTCTGTCACTTTTACTTGTCCAGTTGAATAACTACTTAAAGCAGGTGGGTTATTTTCATCCATGATCATTGCATAAATGTAATAATCTCCAGTAGCAATACCTTTTGTATTCCAAGTAAAACTTCCAGCACCGTCTGTTTCGTCAAGATCACCCTTAATTAAGATACCATCAAAGTCTTGATTGTTATCGTCATAAAATAGGCTAACCTTGGCATTTGAATCTGAATCGAAGGCATTATAGCTAATAATAACGTTTTGATCAGTGACTTCTGTTAAGGGTGAAGTGATTTCAATAGTAGGAGCTATGGAATCACGGAAAGCACTGTAAGTAACCTGACCTAAACCAGTGTCATCTACTGCATTAATGTCCCAAATACCTGGTTCTGGGTTTCTAACAATCACAACTCTAGTGGTTGAATTAGTAAGCTCATTAACAATGGCAATTTTTTCAGTTGCTGCAAAGTCAGACTCGTTAAAAATAGTACCATCAGGTGCTTTAACTTTAACTTTGACATTATCATTATCATTTTCCCAGTCAGCACCCATCAAAATCCAATCTGTTCCTGGTGCAATAGTAAAACTACTGGTTTTAGGTAAGTTTTTAGGTCCAATGAATTCTTTTTTGCCATCAAAAAAGACTTTAAATCCACCAACAAAACTCACTAAGCCCAGATTAATTTTGATCCAACCAGCACCAAAATCATCAGATGAATTGCCATTATTGGTAAAATTAAATAAGAAATAACCGGAAGCAGCTTCCTTCCCCCCAAAAAGAGGTAGACCTTGAGGAATTTTAACAATAGCTTCTCCGGACATAGTGATGTCAAAGTTGCTACTAGCTTTGAATCCGCCTTTGGTTGTAATCAAATCATTAATTAATGAGAAATCTCCTTTTGTCTCAAAAAAACCTTTGTTCCAGTTAATTTCTGCTTCCAGATTACCACTACGGGCAACTTCCTCATGAATAATCTTAAATTTACCATTACCTTTGATCCGCTCTTTATTAACGTTAACAGTAGCGTCAAGATCTACTAATGCTGCTTCAAATTTTTTCAGACCTATGGCAGTTAAATCAAAAGCTATTTTTGGTCCACCAGTTAATTTCAGACCACCTGTGAACTCAACAGGATTTGGATTGGAAGGAGCAAAATTTTGTATTTTTCCTGACAAACCTTGCAAAAAAGCTCCAGTACTGCCAATAGGAACATTTAATCCATCTACTTCAGCACCAATCAGATTTAGCTCTAGAGGTGGTAATTTAAACCCAAGTTCCAAACCTGCACCAACTTTCTTAGGTGGAACACTAGCCCCAAAAGGAAATGTTACTTTTGCACTACCACCAACTTCCTTTTTCAAAGTATCTATGTTTAGTTTAACCTCACTTAAACCCCATCCTTTCCCTAATTTAATATCAGTTTTTACAGACAGAGAACCCTTAATATCTGCCTTGCCATCTTGAATTTGAATGAAGTTCTTACCAGATAAATCGGCTGTGATGTTGCCTATTGTTCCTGATGCGAAAGGAGAAATTTCTAATTTACCTCGGATTAGTATTTTGTCTTCTGGAGCTATATATTCAATAGAAAAATTAGAAAATTCTTTGACAGGTAAAAATTTAAGAAGTTTAAAGTCTTTAAACTTCTTATCTGCTTCTAACTTAAAGTTAAAACCAAGTGTAAGATCATTCTGATTAATCAATATTGCATCAGGAATTACCCAATCCGATAAGCCTAAGTCACTAAGTAAGTCTAAGAATTCAAATTTGGCTCCAAAAGCAAGCCCATTCATATTGATAGTTAAACTGGTAAAATCAACATCCAGACCAGCTAATTGATATTGATCCTTAAAACTATTATCTTCTGTTAATGTACCAGTGCCAGTTTTAACATCTATATCAAATGTGCCTTTACTTTTAAATAGGGATTTATTTTTTACAGAATTATCACCAATTAGCGACGTAACTTGTCCATTAATAGTAATAGTTTTCTCGTCATACGTTACAGATCCAATTACCTTGATCATTGAAAGATTCTTTCTCCCAATGGTAATAGTTCCATTTAAAACAATTTTGCCGTCTTTTACCTCTTGTTTACCCTCAACTAAAGTAATGTTAAAGGGCAAAGAAATTTCAGGCAATTCATCATCATTTTTAATAGTTCCTATAGCAGTTTTATTTGTACCAACTGTATAACCCGTTCCCGTTAACAGGGTTAATACTACAGTTTCATCCTTTTCAATAAGTGTATCTTTTAAAGGGTCTATGGTTAAAGTTGCTTTGCTTTCGTTCGCAGCAAAAACAATTGTTCCGATTTTACCTGTAAATATGCCTGCACCTGTTTGGGTATAATCATTTTCAGGAGATTTGGGGATAAAGGTAGCTGTACCTCCAATATCATAACTGACAGTTAGGGATTTAGCTGTAGTTCCTGTACGGGTAAAAGTATAAAGCAATTTTTTTGTATTGTCGTCTTCATTAAAACTGCTGGGTGATGTTATTTCTAAATTAATAACACTATTGGTCGTGAATTTCCATGTTGTTTTTGAGTCTTTAAAACCAGCATAGTAATTCCCAGCTAAGTCCTGAACTGCTGTATCAGAAATTTGCACATAATATTCTGTTCCTGACGCTAGATCATCAGTGGGATTAATAGTTAGAGTTAGCTTATCAGGACTAATGGTGACATTATTACTAGTAACTACAATGGTTTCTACAATAGAATCATCTAATGCTTTTTTAATGAAAATATTGCCTGTACCTTTTTTTATTGCTTCATCAAATTTCAGCACTAAATTAGCATTGGCGGACACATTTGTAGCCTCATTAATAGGAGTTAAATTTGTCGCTTCTGGAGGTTTTTTGTCTGCTTGATTAGTTTCATCATTAGTAATAGTTCCCGTTGCTGATGCGGTGGTAATTGTTGCGCCATTGGTAGGACTGGAAAGAGTAACGGTAAAGGTTTCATTGGGTTCAATGCTTGTATCACCGCTAACATTTATGGTAATTGTTTCGGTTAGTTTATTAGGTGCAAATGTTAATGTACCAGAAGGTAAAGTTCCGCCAAAATCATTAGCATCAGCAAAATTAGTACCTGAACTTGTTACTTTCCAGTTAACACTATTTGTCCCTGTGGTATTACCTGTACGGGTGACGGTGAAGGTAAAGGGTTTATTGCCTGAATTTCCTTCCGTTTGAGTTACATTACTAGGAGAAATACTTAGATTGGCAACAGTTTCGTTAATGTCAGTTACACCAATAGTTAATTGTTTCTCAAAGGATAACCCACCCTGGTCTGTGGTTTTGACTCTAATGCTATAACTGTTTTTGGTTTCGTAGTCAAATATGGCTTTGGTTTGTAACTCATTATTACCAGCGATAATGAATGAATTGTTATTTGTATCACCTGTTCCTGATACTAGGCTATAGGTGAAGGTGTCACCAGTATTTGGATCTGTGGTGGTGAAATTACCAATTTTTGTATTAATGGGTTGGTTTTCGGCAACTGTGCTGTTATTTAAGGTGATGTTCGTGGGTGCTTGGTTGGTATCAGACTGATTGGCATTTATATCTTCTTCAAACCCGTTGCCTGTGTTTTTGTACAGTTTGGAAATATAAGTAACGCCAGTCAACAGGAAGTCCTGTTTACCATCACCGTTGTAATCTGCCCAAGTTACAGAACCATATAGAACACCAGGAAGGGAAACTGTGGTATCTTCCATAAACCCATTGCCTGTGTTTTTGTACAGTTTGGAGATGTAGCCTGAACGTGTGAAACCTGTTAAGAGGAAGTCCTGTTTACCATCACCGTTGTAGTCTGCCCAAGTTACAGACGTATAGTAAACATCAGGAAGGAAAACTATGGTATCTTCCATAAACCCATTGCCTGTGTTTTTGTACAGTTTGGAGAAGGAGCCAGTTGATCCCCCGACTGAACCTAAACCCGTTAACAGGAAGTCCTGTTTACCATCACCATTGTAGTCTACCCAAGTTACGGAATCATCCTCAACATCAGG
>NZ_VILC01000119.1:10833-23078 GCF_009712065.1 Aphanizomenon sp. UHCC 0183
TAGTTTGGAGATGTAGCCTGAATCTGTGTTTGAGAGTGGGAGATAGCGTGAACGTGCGGAACCAGTTAACAGAAAGTCCTGTTTACCATCACCGTTGTAGTCTGCCCAAGCTACAGAACTACCGGAAACACCAGGAAGGGAAACTGTGGTATTCGCCTGCTCAATATCAATTTGCCGATTATTCAAAGTAATTGTACTATGATCATCCTCTGCCTTTAATACTCTCAAAGTCTCCACATCCAGATTTTGACCCTGTACCAAAGCTGCAAAAATCGCCCCTTCATCTCCAGTGCTATCCGTCTGGTTAATTTTAGCATCTACAAAATGCCCAATTTCCTCTAACAACACCCCACTAATAGCTGCTAAAGAAGCAGCAGCAACAAAGGTATTTGATAAATAAATCCTATTCTCACTACTAGCATAAGCGCCATTAGCACCGCCAAGAATACTACTATCGAGAACTTCTATTTGGGGAAGTTGACTAAAATCCCCAGCTTCCCACTGTAACCGCAGAATTTCCGCAAGGCTGCGGTTGTATTGTGTACCAAAAGCAGTATCAAAAACCTGCCAGAAGTTATTTAAACGAGAAAAATATTTAAGTTGATTAGAAGCTAAGGTTAGCGCGGAATTAATTAAAAAGTTCATAAAATAAATGATGTTTTTCGAGGTTTGAACTAAAACAACAGGTTAAATTACCACAGTTAACTAACGGTTTGCTATTGAGTAGGAAAAGTATATTGCCGTAAAATATTGATATTCTTGTCAAGTCACCAAGCTTACACACCCTTGGTGGTTACAGTAATGGCAGAAACAGCGATGTCAATTTCCCGTTTAAATAATGTACAAATCTTAATTTTCAGAGATGCCTAAGTAGGTGAACAGAAAAATTTAAAGGTATATAACGGTAGTAAAGTTGTGTCAATGCGAGACTCTGATTGAGTTTCAGGCATTTTACAAAATGCAATACCCCTCATTTTTATTTTGTTTACCTACTTATTTGATTATTTAATTCTGATAAATCCAGCGTTTTCAATCAGTTCTTGACCCTGATCTGTTAATAACCAATCTGCATAAGCTTTTCCAGCTTGTTCTTCTGATTGACCGTTTTGTTTTATAATCACAAACAAATTGCGAGTGATGGGATAATTTCCATTTCGGAAATCGTCATAGTTAATTTTGTTACGTCTCCGGGGACATTTGGATTGTGGTATTCGGGGTAATCTATATGGTGGCACCAATGAGGTCTTTATCTGTCCAATTGGCAGGGATTTAATATTACATTGACTGACAATCTCTGAAGCAGAAGCGTAGTAAATTCCGCCAGGATTACTGGCTATTTCTTTGATGGCTTCCGTAGTTGTATCAATGTAACGAACGTTGTTAGGAATGTGAATTAAATAAGGTGCAAAAGTAGGGTGTGTTAGCGACAGCGTAACGCACCATTCCAGGTTACATCAGAATTGCAGGTTATTAAATTTGCGTTCCTTACCAAATTTATCTTTGTTAAGAACATATTCAATAAAAAAATCTGTCGTACCACTAGCTTCTTGATCACGAGATAAGGGGACAATAGGTAAATTTGGACCACCTAATTCTTTCCAGTTGGTAATCCTACCAGTATAAATATCTTTGAGTTGGGTAATGGTTAATCCAGGAATATTTAAGTTATCATTGACTCCGATCGCAATGCCATCAATTGCTACAGAAATTGCTTTTAAACTAAAACCTTTTTGTTTAGCTTGGGTATTTTCCTCTCGTCTGAAAGAACGAGAAGATTGAATAAAAGCCATTTGATCGTCTATCAACATTTTAATCCCAGTTACGGAACCTGGGTCACTAGAAGGTGGTTGTATGTAGCGTAAAACAAACTGAGGACAAACTCTTTGCAGTACAGAATCTACTTTTAGGCGAATAGGAGCCCAGCTTGTACTACCACCATAATTAAAAATCCCTTGGGGAATATTGGATACATCACAATTGTTTTCACGAACAACATTAAACGGTTCTTGAAATTTAAGTAACGGTTTTGCTTGAGACGGTAGTATATTTACATCTAATGTACTTAACAAAATACTAGATACAGTAATGGCAGAAACTGCGATCGCAGATGATATGATCTTATTCATGTAAATTCCCCCGTTTAAATAACGCACAAACTCTTATTGGGAGTAAATATAGATACACTACCCAACACACAATAAGTTACAGTATTTTTCAAACATACCGAATTTAATACGTCTAAAAGAAGGTTGTCAAGACCTCAAAAGTATGTAAAATTGAGATAAACCATTGTTTTTATACGAACATACTATAGAAAATAGTCTATGATTACTACTAAGCGCGGCGTTGGGAATCCGCCAACACCAAACACAATGACTTAGGCAATAGCAAAAATGCTGTTAGTAATAGGTGCAAATGAAGTAATGATACCTATGCGTCCTCATTCGGGTGGAAATAAAAAGCGATCGCCCATTTCTCAAAGCGATCGCCCCTACCAAATTCTTGAGAGAAACGAGCGATCGCTATTCGCTGCTGCAAGCAGTTCGCCTCCCCCTTCGTAAACATCGCCCTACCAAATTATTGAGAAGAGCGATCAGACGATTTTCTTCGCTTAATGCGCGAGGGGGTGGGTGTAAAAAATTCAATTTCTCAAAAAATGCCTGATTAGGGATTGAAACACGAATGAATGACTTACAGCAGTTACAGTTAAACCCTTATTGCAATTTCACTTACTCCCTATTAGGGATTGAAACGTGATAGTGTTGGAAGACCACTTCCCCGCAGGGGGATTTAGAATTACTAACTAGTACACTGCGGCGTAAGTGAATGAACCATTTTCAAGCATTGTAATCAATCTAATTATCGGAGCTTTTAATGGTCATCTTATTTACGCCGCGTTGTACTAGCCAAATTCTGCCTAAAAACAAAAAATTAGCCTAAAATAAAGAAAGTTGTTTAAATCGCTGTTGACTATACTCAAAACGGCTTGATTGTTTGATTCTAAACGTAGGGGTTTAGCACTGCTAAACCCCTACACATCTGAGTTCTTTGTCATTTGGCAAAAGTTTAAATCTCACCCGTGTTTAGTATACCTGTATTTTCTCTCCTTTACTTGGACGAAAACCTACATTGAGCGAAATAACGAGTTGTCAGTAACCCAGCCCTAAAGGGACTGGGCTTGCAAGAGTAATCAAGCAAGCCGTGCTGACCAGACCACCCTGAGCGAAGTCGAAGGGTAGCCGTTATTTGAGTCACGACACCTCGGAATGCGAAGCTAGTTCCCCGCTCTGTCATTTGCAATTAAACAGTTTTAAGGTCACTGAAACAGTGTTGCAAGTCTAAAAAGCTCTTATAACAGGTCGTTCGCGCCAGCGTGCCGGAGGCATCTAGCTAACATTACCCCAGAAATGGGAGGCTCTTTGGAGCAAAACATTATGCGTACAGAGTTGGGAATTTTGAATCGGTAATTGTCCCGTTGAAAGTACATCACAAAAGTACCCCGAATTTCCCAACTCCAAGGCGGTAATGAAAAAATATTCAAGGCGGTTAAAACCGCTCGTGCCGTTTCCCTCTCAGGGAGCCAAGCCACTGAGTTTCCCACTTACCGGGTATTGTTATGAACAAATAAAAGAGAAACCAAAAAATTCGGACTTGATTCCTGCTGAAATACAAAGATTAGTTGAAGAACTGGTTGAAAAAATAGAAGAGACAGAAAGAGTTATCGGAATAGCTACAAGTTTCCCTGATATTCATTGGATTGATTTTAAGATTAAGCTGAAAGACAACAGCGAATTATCAGATGAAACCTGGGAGAAAATTCAGGATTTGGTTATTGACTATGAATGGAAATTAATAGATGATTCTACTGAAGAATGGTATTTTCGCCCTCAGATAGTAGATAGATTTTATTTACTTAGAGATGAAGTAATAGCCGATTCTGACAAAAAAGAACACACGGAGGTAAGTAAACCAAAAATGTGGTCAAGCAATTCTCCTAACTTTACTGTAGTTCCGTTTCGGCAATAAATCATGACTTGTGAACGCTACCTTCTGCAAGCTAAAAGCAACGAAAATGCAGCACGTGATATTGAAACTGTTTATCCTGATTGGACAGTAACTATGTGTTTTTATGCAGCATTGCACTGGGTAGAATATTATGCTTGTAAAAAAGGAGATGATATACCAAGTCAATGTCCAGCACCATCTCCTCATGATTCTCGCCGGGGATATGTTCGTCAAATTGCTAAGAAACTGGATAACAGAAGATTGGAGAAACTTTATCAAGATTTAGAAAGTGCAAGTCGAAAAGCTAGATATTTAGAGAGTGTAAAATATAGTAGTGCAATAGATTATTTCCAAGGACACAAATTAGAGGATGTTTGAAAAGTGGTATTCCGTAATTTTCATCACATTGCTACCCCCCTTAGTCCCCCCTTGTAAAGGGGGTAAAAAATATTTGATACATCAACCATAACTTTTCAAACACCCTCTTAGAGAATATTAAATAATCTGTATTTATAATTCCTCGCAAGGGGACGGAAACAAACCATCGTCCTATGCTGAATTGGAGTCCAATCTTTTTAAAAGATTGATTCCCTGTAAAGACGAAAGTCCGTGAGATGCTGGATAATTAATTACATTAATTTCTATCCCATCTCTCTTCCCCGGAAGGGGATTAAAATCGGGAAGTGCTGTAAATAGTTATGCACAAATAAAAGAGGAGGTGGGATGAATATCATTACTTGAAATATCGCAGTTCCAAACAGCTATTTGCTGGGGAAGACTGCATAAATACAATCAATTTAGAAGAGGTGAAAAATGGCATTCAGTAATTTTAAAACCATTGGTGAAGTCCTCAAAACATTTCAAATTACCTATACAGAAGACAATTTTATTAGCGAACTTGCTTTTAATATTTCCGACTATTTCCGTGAAGATTTAGAACTGATGATGCGGGATGCTGTAGTTGATAACTCAGAATTTGCTATTTGCGAAAACTTAATTTATCCCGTTCTTAAAGAAGTTTGGAAAACATATCGTAAAAACTTTATTTTATGGAGTCATCAATCCTTAAACTACGATGAAAAATTATCAGGATTTCCTGAATATATTTTAGCTAAACGTTCGCCATTAGGTAAAGTTGTTTTTGACCAACCATACTTTATTTTAGTAGAAGCCAAACAAGACAATTTTGAAGCAGGATGGGCGCAATGTTTAGCCGAAATGATTGCTGCTCAAAGATTAAATGGAGAACATCAAATTATTATTTATGGTATTGTTTCTAATGGTGCAACTTGGCAATTTGGTAAATTAGAAAATGGCACATTTACCAGAAATATGACTCCATTTACCATTTATGAACTAGATAAATTATTCAGTGCTGTTAATTTTGTATTTCAACAATCTGAATTACAACTAAATAATTTAGTTTTATCTGCTGCTTAGTTCACTTTCGTAAGTATTCAGCTATAGCACTTATTTCCAGATCCCCGACTTCTAAGATAGATTTATCCTTTCCGAATACAATTAATCAAAGAAGTCGGGGATCTTATAACCTCACCTGAATCCTTACTCACTTTCCTAGCAAAGTATAACTTCTCTATTCCACAACCATGACTCTAACTAAAACCCGACTTACCTTTGATCAATTCCTCAACTACGACTTTCCCGAAGAAGGTCGCTATGAACTTGTAAATGGAGAAATTATGCGGATACAAGCAACTAGAAAACATGATAACTTAGCAGATTTCCTCACTAAAAAATTAGACCGGGAAGTTGAACGTCTTAATCTTAACTATCGAGTATCTGGAAGAATTGCCATTAGAACTTTAACAGCAAGTGGTAAAGAACAAGGTCGTTTTCCTGATGTTAGCGTAGTAGATAAAAATTTATGGGATGCTAATTTATCCGCTTATACTGCTTTTGTTGAACCATTACAATTAGCAGTAGAAATAGTTTCCACAAATTGGGAAGATGATTATATAGATAAATTAGAAGAATATCAACGTTTAGGGATTTCTGAATATTGGATTGTTGATTATTTAGCAATTGGTAGTCGTAATTATTTAGGTAATCCCAAAGAACCAACTATTTTTGTATATATTCTTAATGAACAAGGCATTTATCAACCTAATGCTTATCGAGGTACAGATATAATTATCTCCCCAACTTTTCCAGAATTAAATATTACAGTTGATCAAGTTTTTGCAGCATAGATACAATTTCATGATAGATGAACACTTCCAAACCCTGACCACCTTCCCCCCACGCAACTTTCAACGAGAAACCATTACTAAACTCCTCCGCCGTCAAGACATCCTTCTCCGCGCCCCCACAGGGTCAGGGAAAACCGAAACAGCGATCGCACCCTTCCTCTTTGCTAAAACCCTCAACCTTGACTTCCCCAATAAGTTAATCTACGTTGTCCCCCTGCGAACCTTGGCCAACAGTCTGCGACAAAGAACAGAAATCCTGGTTCAACGCTGGTCACAAGCTCAAAATGTCCCTTGTCCAGTTGTTACCCTACAAACAGGAGAAAACCCAGAAGACCCTCGTTTTGAAGGTGATATAGTCTTCTGTACCATTGACCAAATGTTAAGCAGTTTTTTGAATATTCCTTACTCAGTTGGTCGTGGTTCAGCTAACGTCAACTCCGGGGCAATATTCGCATCTTATCTAGTATTTGATGAACTGCATTTACTTGACCCAGACCGTTCCTTTACCACCGTTCTCAAAGTTTTACAACAAGTCAAAGGTATTTCCCCATTTCTGCTGATGACTGCCACATTAACCAATGAACTAGCCACTCAAATTCAAAGTTTAATAGACAATGGAAATAATTCAAATTGAAGATGCCGATTTACAGGCCATTGAAGGTAAACGTCGCCGGATATTTCAAGCTATATCTGAACCATTGACCGCTGAAGTTATCAAAGTTGGTATTAAAAATCGTAATCACAAACGGGTTATCATCATCTGTAATACCGTTTCTCAGGCGCAGGGATTATATAGAGATTTGCAAGAGTTGAATTATGATGATAACTTAAATATTACCCTGCTGCACTCCAGATTTTTACCAGAACATCGCGCCCAAAAAGAAACATTTTTAAAAGAAACCTTTACCGAAAATTGGCAAGATGACGGCACTTGTTATATATTGATTTCCACCCAAGTAATTGAAGCCGGAATTAATATTACTTGCCAAGTCATGCACAGTCAACTTTGCCCCATGAACTCATTATTACAAAGGGCAGGACGTTGTGCAAGATTCCAAGATGAACAAGGTCAAGTTTTGGTTTATCGCACCATAGAAGTTAACCAAGCTTATACTGCACTTACAGAAGCTGATTTAGAACCAGAAACCCAAGAATCTACCGATAAAAAACAAAGTTTTCTGCCATATCCTGAAAAAACCTGTGAATCAACATGGCAAGTATTACAGGCACATACTGAATCAAATCAAGTTAATGAAAATGTCGGATTTCGTACCGAAGAAACTTGGATAAATCAAGTGCATACTACAGAAGATTTACTGCAACAACAACGCCGACAAAATAATCAAATGCAGTTTGAAAACAATTTTGAAGCGGCATTTTTTAGGGGTGATCAATCTTTTGCCAGTGAGTTAATTCGTTCAGTTGATAGTCGGAGTTTATTTGTTTGGGAAGAAAGCGGATTTATTGATTTTGAGGAAGAACCCATTGACCCCCGCAAATTAATGGCTTTTTCCGTGCCTGTGTCTACACTATGCAAAGTTTGGCGAGATTCCAAAAACTTAGAATTTGGTACAGATTGGATTTTTAAACGAATTGAAACACCAAAAGGTAAAGCAGAAACCTATAATCAACCTGTTTGCACTGAGATTAAATCCCGTGAATCATTGGTTAATAGTATCAAGATTTTAGTCAACTGTCGCTATGTTTCTTATGATGAAAATATTGGCTTACTAATTGGCATTAATGAATTTGGTAATGGGTTTATTTCCCCACCAAAACCACAGCGTTCAATTGTCAGTGAATATCGTTATAATATGGATACTTATGTTGGACATTTGGGTTCTATGTGGACTTGTTGGTATAAACCATTTAAAACCTTGCGTTTGAAAAACGGTGAAGCTGAACCAACTACTTACAATAGTATCAGGAATGAACTACTACCAGCAGGGACAAAGTTAATTAAAAACAAGATTTTTCCGCATATCCAAGAATCAGAAGCAGCAGCATTATTTGAATTATTGGTGTTTTTTGCTATCTTTACTCATGACCTGGGTAAACTACAAATTAAGTGGCAGGAAGTGATGCGGAAATGGCAAGCGATAGCGAAGCGCTCCGTAGGAATCGCTCATTCTTCATTTCAAGGACAAAACCCCAAACAACATTTACTGGCACACACTGACTATAATCCTGAAGACCGTCAGCAAAAAACAGCACTCAAAGACCACGAAAAGAAACACAAACGTCCTAACCACGCTGTTGAAAGTGCATATTTAGCACGGGATATTCTCAAACAATCTTTAGTACCGCTACTCCGTGATTATTTTACGGACGATGATGAACAAATTCAGTATATCTGTCATACAGTCCTGATGGCTACTGGTCGTCACCATTCTGCTTGGGCTGGTGGTTGGAGTGTAGCAGATATAACTAAGATAAAAACTATAGAATTACATCCAGAAGCACAGAGAGCGATAGCGAAGCGCTCCGTAGGAATCGCCCAAAGTTGGCAAGGTATGACACGCTTCCTAAATCAGAGTTTACCTTTAGCACCAGCAAATTTAAGCAAAAGTATCTACCCAATTAAAAAAGAGTTTGATTTGAATCAGTTAAATACTGCTGATGAATTTGAGTATTTTCATCTCTACTTGCTGGTAGTTAGGGCTTTACGACTGTGTGACCAACGTTCCGTACAACTGAATTTTCATGTTTAATTTTTATGTAGAGAAGTTATCCACAACATCTCTACATTAATCATTATTAAGTAATTGGACAAAAATATTTACAGTCATTGCGAGCGAAGGGAAGCAATCGCAACCCTGGTGATTGCTTCCCTTCACTTCGTTCCATATGGCTAACGCCATGCTGCGCTAACGCAATGACATTAACTATCTGTACCTATATTTTCCTGAGTTAATAGTTCTTGGAAATCAGGAACAGAACCTATAGTAATTGCCTGTTCTAATAACTGGTTGAGTCGTTCATGGTCATAAATTTTATTGATTTGTTCCACTAATTCAGAAGGACCATCTTGAAATCTAGTTTTGATGATTTTAACAATAGATTTCTGGAGTGTTTGCGCTATTCCTAAACGCTCTATACTTGTTATATATGCCATTTTTTTGTCATCCTCAAACTGCTTCAATTCAGTTTTGAAATTCAAATCCAGATTCGGTGGTAAAGCCATCAGTCGGTCAATTAAATCGAATAACTGAAGAATTTTCTCCCTAGTATATCCTAACTCATACATCCGCTTAACTAAACTTAATTTCCACTGCAAACGTCCTGTTAAATTTTTAGTTGTAGCTTGTGTACGTAGGTGCGCCATCACCAACACTGCAAAAGGATTATCACTTTGTTCCAATTCTGACCAACGAGGTTGATAATCCAGTAATTTTACAATAGGAAACTGAAGACTCAAGCGACATCCCCAACGTTCATAACTGTATTCTTGAGGTCGCCAACTTGCTTGATTATCTCCCAAAATAGCCAAGCTAACAACTTCTTGACCATAACGGTCAAAAATTCTGTAATGATAGGAAAACATCCGTTTAGGAAAACCAGTATCTACTTGACTTTGGATTTCTAAATGGATTAGCAACCAGGTTTCTTTACCATTACCATCATTCAGCCAAACTTTAATCAGCTTATCAACAAATTGCTTACCAACTTCTGATTCTCTCATCAATTGCTGGAGTTCTTGGTCAAGAAACTCATAACCTCGCGTCCAGTCAATTTCGTTGTAAATATGGGGAAAGAAGAATGTTAAAAATGCCTCAAAGTATTTTTCTACCCCTTCCTTCCAAGCACCATCATAATCGGCTTTTACTTCACTCACGGTTGTATTTAAGAGATTATTAATACACTATAGCGGTTTATCTGGTAGCAGATAGATGAACTGAATGGAGAACTACAAACCATAAGAATAGTTTCAGTCCCGTTGTCAGGATGATTCCATGACCAGGATTCTTTACTATCCAGTCTTTCCTTTATCTCTTTATTACTGTTGAAGAGGCATAATTTCCTTTGGAATACGCCTCTTCCAGGTGGGTATACACTGATTGGAAGTACACAACTCCTGTGAGTTGAAAGACAAATGACACAGCAGCTATTTGTTACCAAGAAATACGGCACTTATGCTGACACTTTCTTGATGTTAGGTTTGGCGCAGCTTGTGGAGTATGCCCTGAAAGCTACTAATCAAAAAAGTGCAATTCAACTTTTAGATCAAGGAACACACTACTGCCTAAAACTAAAACAGACAGTCAATTTAGAACTGGTAGATAAACTCAATTATACCGATCCTTTTCCACCAGTCAAAGGTCAAAAGACTGACATTAGCAAAATATCCCAGGAAACTGAATGTTTTGACACAGTGGAGAAAACCGAAAGACGAAAACTTTACCGGGAGTATTTATTTCAACAAAAAGGTAAACCCCAATTTAACGAAGATTCACCAAAACCACCGCATCCAAGTACCCAAAATGGCGTAATTCTTACTTCCATGCGCCATGACCGCAATCATAACGAATTGTGGTATTTAGGATGGCAAATTAAAGACCATTATGGGGCTTTATTGGTTGCTTTGTTTACAGCATTCAGCCAACAAGCAGAGGATGTTAATAAATTAGTAAATGAGTTATTTACTGAGGCTACTGGACAGAAATTACCAGAAACAGCCAGTGCAGTTAAAATTTATTTACCTACATCTGTCTAAGGTGTGAATCGCATTAAAGCAGATGGTAATAAAGTAGATTCTCAAAAAACCGATTGGTTAAGTTTATGGTTGATTGCTGGGGGTTTATTTACCTTTGGTATCGCCGAAAGAATCAAAATCGCAGAACGAGTTTATGATTGGCGTGTTGTTGTTCTTGAACCTCAAGATATTCAGTTAAGTAAATACCGTGAAGTATTGAATAAGCTGCGTCAATTAAACCCACCCTCTGGGGGTCACGGAATTGCTAGATTTGATGCTGAGTTGATATTACGTTTTTGTCAAGAATTACTTAATCATCATCAAATCATAGTCAATACTGAAGAAGATGAATTTGATGATTTTTTGCAGTCAGTTAATCATTTTGTTAGTAGCTTTATTGGAACTCACTTTGGTTCTAAAGGTCAAGTTTATGGTGTCAAAGAAGTGTTTTCTTTAGGTTTACCAGGTTGGATTAGTCCTAAAACTTCTGAGGAATTAGCAGATTATCACAATATTTTGACAGAACACTTGTCAATTGTTACTACCCTATCAGCAGAAGAGGGACACAGTGAATTATTAGCAGCTTATCGGGATTTCATTACTAGTACAAGTCTAGAAAATTTCTTTCGCTTTCAAGTAATTTATGCCGATTATGTTGTTAAGTATTTAGCAGATTCTAAAGCTAAATTCTTTCCTCGTTTATTTTCTCTTAATGGATTAAATCTCATGGTAAAAAATTTTAATCATCCTCAAAATGACCAAGAATTAAATTTAACTGACATTACACAAGACCTCGGTTTTTTACGGATTGCTAAAGCTATTAATAGCGCGACTGTCTATGCCGGAAAAGATGAACATGGTTGGGATAGAATCTATGGTTTAGCACAACGTTTGAGCAGTCAAGCAGGGTCTAAAAAGGATTTTATTATTGAATTATCAATCTTTCTTGCTAGTTATGAAAATGAAAATCTTCGCATTGATGAGGAATTAAAAAAGAAAGGCAAAGCCCGCCGCATTTGGACTACTAAAGATGATTTAGATGGAATTATCAATCTCATTGAAAATCATGGTTCTAGTTTAGTGGCTAACCTATTGATTGCCTATGGTTACGCTAAGGGTTGGGGTAAATCCAAGGAAGCAGATAAAACAGGTGTAAATAGTGAATTAGAAATAGAAGTAGATAATGAATAAGATCCCCGACTTCTGGCAAGAAATCATAATTTATTGACATGATTAAATAAAGAAGTCGGGGATCTGATTGCTAGAAGTAGATAAGTAATGGGACAGAATTAATTACACAATGTCATTGCAAATGGAACGAAGTGAAATGAAGCAAT
>NZ_VILC01000011.1:0-41897 GCF_009712065.1 Aphanizomenon sp. UHCC 0183
CTGATAATATAGACAAATTTGCTAACGAATCCCCCAAAACAGCAGTTAAGTAAGTGGATGTAAAATAACCAAAATGTGTAACGATATGTAAATTCACCTCAATGCGTTATTGTGGTTGAGTTTTAGCCATTTCACAAAACGAAATATATTTTGATTCTCCCCCGCCCACCTACTTAAAATTACCTTGGTAACAGCTTATCAGGTTTTACTCTGCGGGTGTATTTGAAAACCCTTACTCTGTCCATAAAATACAGTTTTAAACTGTACCTGATTTGTACCAGGATTGTAGAGAGTATAGGTTGCTTGTCCTGGTATCCGTCCCACATTTCCGACCCCAATCACTTGACGAGGGGTAACTGTGACTGTTTGTGGGGAAAATTGATGATCAAGAGTAATGATTTCACTGGTAATAGATCCTGCTTGTAACTGATACTGAAAAGTTAACCCAGAACGACCGCAAAATAGATTATTTGCTTGCATTCTTGATAATCTATCTAACATTTGAATAGGAGGAGTATCCGGGGTCAGTTCATCATTTACCCCCATTGTCGAACCATGTATTAATAAACAATCTAATTCAAAAAAACCAAAATCGAGCGATCGCAACCATTGTACAGTCTGACGGGAAACACAATCCCACAACATCTGCACCGTATCACCCCCATATTTTGCCAGCAATTCCGGTGCGTCTCCAGTCGGACCCAAACCATGTAAAATCAAACACTGTTCTTCCCACCATCCCTTGCAAATCATTGGTTCTAATTCACCCCGACGAGGTGATTTCACCCTTGCCACTAGCTGTTCACATTCTCGCCTTGGTCCAACTAAATCACCGATGATATACAATGCCTCTACATAACGATTTTTCAGCTTAATATCAGCTATCACAGCCTCATAAGCTGCTAAATTTCCTTCAATTCCACTTAAAATTGCCCACATAATCAATTTTAGATTTTAGATTTTAGATTTTGGATTAGTTATTAGGACTTACGCATTGAGGAAGTTCACCAAATATGAAATGTGGATTTTATCTGTTGTAGGGTGCGTCAGACCCGATAATTTCACAAAAAACAGATTTTCTCTATCTGACGCACCTACTCAATCAGTTATTCCCAAAACTGAAAACGACGCAATTTCGTTTATTCATATCATGGCAGGTTTTACATTGCCTAAATCCTAGTTATTTTATCTAGTACAAACATGAGTTGGATCATCTGCGCGTTCAGCATACTCCAAACCATGCGCTAAACGCCAAGCAAAGATTTCTGGTAATCCCTTCTCTATAATTGCTGCACAGGTTTTTTGATAATCATAGGTCACTTCTCGCAAAGTCACCCCTTGAGTATCAGTTTCATAAATTACATAAGTTGCATTTGGTCGTCCATGTCGAGGTTCTCCAACAGAACCAACATTAACAATCTTCTTCAGCGCAGATGAAAAGCTAATTTTCCGTGATGCTGCTTGATTATCAACCTGAACTTGTAACTCACCAGCATCAAGATTTCTTGTATAAGGAACATGAGTATGTCCGCAAAACAGCACATCTGCACCTGTGGAAAGTACCCGTTCTAAGGCCACAAAAGCATCGAGTTCAGGTAATAAATATTCATGATTACTATGGGGACTACCATGAACAAAAGCTAAATTTTGCCACTGGAGACTATAGGGTAAACTGGCTAAAAATTCGCGGTTTTCTGGATGAATTTCTTTATTAGTCCATTCATGAGCTTGAAAACCTCTTTTTTCTGCTAATAATGAAGGATAACTACAATCGCAAGCATTCAATCCTTCCACAATATCTTCATCCCAACAACCAGCACAGGTAGGAATATCTAAAGAGCGAATTTGGTTAATTACCGCATTAGGATGGGGTCCATATCCTACCAAATCACCAACACAAAATATCTTCTCGGCTTTTTGTTGGTTAATATCTAATAATACAGCATTTAAGGCTTCATAATTACCATGAATACATGACATGACAGCTATTTTCATACTTGTTGACCTTCTAATAAAATTTGTTGTACTTGTTGTTGATATTGAAAAATTAAGGATTCCGATAAACAGCAATCCGATAATGTTGCTTTTAAAGCTGTTTTATCTAAATTCTTGCCTACTATTTCTATGCCACTAAACCGCTGAGGTCTACCTTGTAAATGTCGTGGTAAGTCTAATTCTAAAAAATCTATTTGGGGAACACCAGAGACAAAATCACAGTAAAGAGAACGTCCATCATTAACATCGAAAATTGCCTTAGCACGGGTGACAATACCATAAGCACCGTGAGTTATTTCATACCAAAATTCATCTAAACTATTTTCATCAATTACTTGCCCCGTAGTTTCTACCCGCCATAAATTTTCTACAATTATAGTTGGAACTGGTGCGCCATAGATAATTTCATTTGCCCAACTATCATATTCAGAGTTTTTTAACTCCTCTGGAATAATTGCTATAGCCTGGTAAGTGAGATGATCTAATATTTTTGATATACTATTTAACTCTAGATAAGAACCTAATTCAACATAAACACTATCTGCTGTGGGGCTGTGGGGATGTGATATAGAAATTCAATTTCTTGACCATCACCAAATATTTTCAGATCAGGAAATTCAGTGGCTATTTTAGTTTGATCAATGGGAATATTCCCCGTTCCTGGAGAAAAATAAATTACTTTTTCAATAGATTTAATATCTCGAATTTGTTGACAGATCCAGGTAGTTTTTCCAGATCCAAATAATCCAGCGACAACGGTAATAATTGGTAAAGTCATAATCAATATAAATTATAATTTATGAGATAAAATTCCCACAGAATTAAAAAAACAACTTCTTGCTCCAGTATGACAGGCAATATCACCAACTTGCTCAATTTTGATGAGAATTGTATCACCATCACAATCATAAAAAAGCTCTTTTACCTTTTGAATATGTGTAGATGTTGCCCCCTTATGCCACAACTGAGAACGGGAACGACTCCAATAATAAACTTCACCTGTAGCCAGGGTTTTTTGAATTGATTCTGCATTCATCCAAGCCATCATTAGAACAGTACCATCAAGATAATCTTGAGCTATAGCCGGAATTAACCCCTGCTCATTAAATTTCAAATTTCCAATCATGATAACTTATCCCTTTTTATCTGCGTTTATCTGCGTTCAAATATCAATATAATGTAGAGATAAAAAATCTCTTATCCCTACATCACACAAAGCCTATTTAAAATTAGCACTGTGGCGAATCAAATTCATAAATTCTTCACGAGTCCGTGCGTCTTCAGAAAACACCCCACGCATGGCGCTGGTAACAGTCCAAGAACCTGGTTTTTGGACTCCTCTCATCACCATACACATATGAGTTGCTTCAATTACCACTGCAACTCCTTGAGGCTTGAGTAAACCTTGCAGTGCATTAGCAATTTGTAAAGTCAGCCTTTCTTGCACTTGTAAACGTCGAGCATACATTTCACAAATGCGGGCAATTTTTGATAAACCTATCACCTTACCATTAGGAATATAAGCAACATGAGCGCGACCAATGATTGGTAATATGTGGTGTTCGCAGGAACTAAAAATATCAATATCCCTGACTAACACCATTTCATTTGCATCTTCTGTAAATACTGCTCCATTTAGCAATTCATCTACAGATTGATCATATCCATTGGTCAGAAATTTTAAGGCTTTAACAACTCTTTTAGGAGTATCCTTTAATCCCTCACGGTCTGGATTTTCTCCTAATCCAATCAGTAAAGTGCGTACAGCTTGCATCATCTCTGCTTCTGTTACGGTTGGTTGTTGCTGATGAGATAAAGATGAAATTACATCAGCAGCAGTTAGTTCTGGACGAATGGATAAAGTCATTATTTGAATTTAATAGAATGAGTTATGACGGAAGTTAATAGTTAAATATCTATGAATAACTACTAACTAAAAAAAGAGAATTTATCAACACTTTTAGATTATAACAAACATTTGTTAAGTTTTGTGTAAATCTCATTATTATCTAGTTTTCTGCCAACAAAAACTACCTGGTTTTTAGGTTGATTAGGCCATTCGTCAGCGTTCAATGTGTAACGAGGTCCACTCAGTTGAAAAATATGACGTAAATCACTATCACTAAACCATAAAATACCCTTAGCTCGAAATACATTCTCTGGCATTTCTTCGGTTAAGAAATTCTCGAATTTATGGACATCAAATGGTCTATCGGTTTGGAAAGAAATGGAAACAAACCCATCATTTTCTAAATGATCGGAGTGATGATGGTGATGTTCATGTGCATGATGATGTTCATGTTCATGTTTATGGTGATCTTCATTATCAATGGCAATATACTGATCTTTTGGTGTTAAACCCACATCTAAAATTAGGGGTAAAGCAACTTCACCGTATTGAGTATGTAAAATTCTCGCTCCATGTTTAATATCATGGATGAAATTTTCTACTTCTTGTAGTTTTTCTGCGGTAACAAGGTCTGTTTTATTGAGGAGAATAATATCTCCATAGGTAATCTGTTTTAAAGCTGCTTCACTCTGAAAATGTTCTTCGTTAAAAGCTTCAGCATCTACTACTGTGAGAATTGAATCTATATTGGTTAGATCTCTGAGTTCTGTGCCAAAAAAAGTTAAGATAATCGGTAAGGGATCAGCTACACCTGTGGTTTCAATAACTAGATAATCAATCCGTTCTTCTCGTTCTAAAACTCGATAAACAGCATCAACTAAACCATCATTAATTGTACAACATATACAGCCATTACTAAGTTCTACCATATCTTGGTCTACAGAAATTAGTAATTGACTATCAATGTTAATATCGCCAAACTCATTAACGAGGACAGCGACTTTTAAATCTTGTTTGTTCTGAAGAATTTGATTTAAAAGTGTGGTTTTTCCACTTCCTAAAAATCCGGTAATAATAGTTACGGGCATTCCTTGTTTGGGAATTTCAGGAATGATGTTTGTTGTGTCGAGAGTGATGGTATTCATATCAAAATCTAGTGGTTTTATTTGTTGACTGTTTAAATCAGTGTTCTTAAAAGATTACTGACTTCTTTGATCTTAATGTTTTATCACTTGTAAATGATCTACAAGTTCACTTAAAGTCAAAACTCCTAAATCTCCAGCTTGTCTACTTCTGACACTCAAAGTTTTGCTTTCTACTTCTTTCTTACCAACAACGGCAACAACGGGAATTTTTTCCAATTGTGCTGTCCGAATTTGTTTCCCTAAACGTTCACCACTGCTATCTACTTCTACCCTAAATCCAACTTTTTTAAAATCTGCTGCTACTGATTTTGCATATTCTCGAAAGTCATCACTTACAGGTAACAACCGCAATTGTACAGGTGCTAACCACAAGGGGAAGTCTCCTGCATAATTCTCAATTAAAATCCCGAAAAAGCGTTCCAAAGAACCAAAAATAGCCCGATGAATCATAATTGGTCTTTGCCGACTACCATCAGCAGCAATATATTCCATATCAAACCTTTCTGGCAAATTAAAATCTACCTGAATAGTTGAACATTGCCACAAACGACCAATAGCATCTTTTATTTTAATGTCTATCTTTGGTCCATAGAAAGCTCCACCACCTGCATCAACAACATAATTCCAGCCTTTAGTATTTAAAGCTTGTTCTAGTGCTGTTGTGGCTAATTCCCAAACATCATCAGTTCCGACTGATTTATCAGGACGGGTAGAAAGATTGACCTCATATTGTTTAAAACCAAAATCTGATAAAATTTGCTCAGTGAGATTTAAAACTCCTAGTATTTCATCAGCAATTTGGTCAGGTAAACAAAAGATATGAGCATCATCTTGAGTAAATCCTCTGACTCGCATTAAACCATGTAATGCTCCAGATCGTTCGTAACGATAAACTGTTCCTAATTCTGCCCATCTTAATGGTAATTCTCGATAGGAATGAAGTTGATGTTTATAAGTTAGAACATGAAAAGGGCAATTCATGGGCTTAATTTGATAAGCCTGATTTTCCACATCCATCGAGTCAAACATACTTTCTTGATAAAAGTCAAAATGACCCGATGTTTTCCATAGGTTGAGATTGGCTATATGAGGTGTATACAGTAATTGATAACCAGATTCTAGATGAGCTTCGCGCCAATAATCTTCAATTATGTAGCGAATAATTGCGCCATTGGGATGCCAAAATACTAAACCACCACCGGCTTCTTCTTGAATACTAAATAAGTTAAGTTCTTGACCTAACTTGCGATGATCTCGACGGAGGGCTTCTTCTCTTAGTTGGAGGTAATTTTCTAATTCTGCTTTTGTTTGCCAAGCTGTCCCGTAAATCCTTTGTAGCTGAGGTTTAGTTTCATCACCTTGCCAATAAGCACCAGCAACATTTAATAATTTAAAGGCATGAGGATCAATTTCACCAGTAAAGTTAATGTGAGGACCTGCACACAAATCCCACCAATAGTTATTCGCTGGTTGAATATCTGTGACAAACAATGAAGTTTCTGAATTACCAGTTTCAGGAGTACCAATGAAGTAGCGGGTGATAATTTCTGATTTGGGTATACGTTCTAAGATTTCTAGCTTGTAAGGCTCGTTTAATTCGGCAATTTCGGCGCGAATTTCGGCTCGTTCCACCTCTTCCCGGATAATAGGTAGGTTAACTTTGATTATCCGTTGCATTTCGATTTCAATTTTGCCTAAGTCATCAGGGGTGATGCTGACTGGACAATCAAAATCGTAGTAGAATCCAATTTCTGTGACGGGGCCAATTGCTACCTTAGTCCCTGGAAATAGTCTTTGTACCGCCATTGCCATGATATGGGCGCTGGTGTGCCGAATTCGTGTAAGTTTGTCGTCTTCGTGCAGGTTCAAGGTGTCTTGAGACTGGGTTATTGAACTGACCATATCAAACAAAAATGAGAATCGTTATCATAATAACGCAAAAAGGTGTGAATGTTACTAATTTTGGGGAAAATATTTTGAAGTCTAATTTATTACTTGCCTTGGTGACTAGAAGTCGCGGCTATACAGACAAAACCCACCTGCGTGGGTTTCAAACCTTTGATTTTTCATTAGTCCACGCAGGTGGTCACTGAGCTTGCCGATAGCGTAGTGTGGCGTTAGCTATAGTGTGGACTTGGTTTGTGTAGGAGCTTATCTCTGACGGAAGCCGGAGGCATCTTTAATAATCCCATAATTGCCGGAAACTTTTCAAACATCCTCTTAGCTGGCTTTGACTTCCGTGATACTATGGGAAAAAGATACACTAGGATTAACGATCGCTGGGACAATTTTTTCACAAGCCATTCTTGCACCGGATAAATTTCTGGCGGTGGGTCCAACTTGTAAAGCTGCTAAACCACCCATGATAAATAATTCACAACTAGGCCAACGCAGATAGCTGTCTAAAACTGGCAAACCTTTAACAATTTGGATGGGATAAGCGGTTAAGATATCCTGCAATAATGGTTCAGTGGTGACATCGAATTTAGTACCTGTGGCTAACCAAATATAATCACACTCGAATATATTACCATCGCTACATTCTACCTGCCAATTATGACTTAACCATTCAGCTTTAACTATTTGACAGTTTTCATCAATTCTAATATTACCACGATGATGTTCTTTGCGTAATTGGGTGGCGATCGCTGGTGTCATAGAACCACCGTTTCTAGCTTGCTGGATCATCATCCACCGTTGTTCCCAATCTCCTTCAAAAAATCCTTTGAGATATTTTGGTCCTAACCAACCCGGTTCAGCATCAAATAGTTTTTCTGATAACTGTCTTCGGATCATCAAATTGACTTTTGCACCATGAGCGATCGCACCTACAGCCAAATGTCCACTTGTCAAACCACCACCAACAATTAAGACTCTTTGAGACTTTAACTGTAATTTACGTAAATCTACAGTTTGAGAATGGCAAAGTTTATGTTCTGGATAGGGTGAAGGAATCTGACTTACCCAATCAGGGATATGTATCTTACCACTACCAGTTGCCAACACAACTCGCCGGGCAGTTACCATTTGTCCATCTTCTAACCATAGCTGGAATTGAGGACGAAAATGATCAAATGACGGTTTAACACTACTTACAGCCAAAGGGATAACCTGCTCCTGCAACTGATAGGATGTAATCACATCCTCACAAAAATCTTCAAATAGGCGCGTTCCAGGTAAATCATAGGGGGGAAATAGTTCCTCAGACCGAGATTCAGAAAATTTCCTTAAAGCGAAGGGGTTGGGGTGGGGATGATGAACAGCAGGAGAGCGCAAATGAGGAATTTCCAAAGCCGCAAATTGCTGTTTCCAGTTACTTATCCATGTACCACTGGGATCAAACACTACAATTTTACCCTTCATTGTTTGCCGTTTTTGCAGCAAATGGGCAACTAAGGTAAGAGCATGAGGACCAGCACCAATAATTGCTAAGTCAATTTTTGCAGGAACTGTAGTCATAATAAATAATAGGGAGATAAGGACTGGCAACTATTACATCAACATCAGTGCCACTTCTTTAGCAAAATAAGTCAAGATTAAATCAGCACCAGCCCGCTTCATGCTGGTTAAAGTTTCTAAAATTACCTTTTTCTCATCAATCCAACCATGTTGAGCCGCAGCTTTAATCATTGCGTATTCGCCACTAACATTATAAGCGGCGACTGGTAAATTTGTCGCTGATTTCACTTGACATATTATGTCTAGATATGCTAAGGCTGGTTTCACCATAATGATATCTGCACCTTCCGCAATATCCAATTCAATTTCTTTTAAAGCTTCTTTGGCGTTAGCTGCGTCCATTTGATAGGTTTTTTTGTCGCCAAATTTGGGGGCTGAATCTAAAGCGTCCCGGAATGGTCCATAGTAGGCTGAGGCGTATTTTGCTGAGTATGCCAAAATCCCGACATTGATATAACCTTCAGCGTCTAAAGCTTGACGGATTGCGCCTATTCTACCATCCATCATATCCGAAGGAGCAACAAAATCCGCGCCGGCTTCTGCTTGGGAAAGTGCCATTTTTACTAACACTTCTATGGTTTGATCATTGAGAATTTTGCCATTTTCATCAACTAAACCATCATGTCCATGAGTTGTGAAGGGGTCTAGAGCAACATCAGTAATAATGATGATTTCTGGAACTGCGTTTTTAATGGCTTTGACGGTTTCCTGTACCAATCCCTCTGGGTTGTAGCTTTCTGTAGCTGTGTCGTCTTTTTGTTCTTCGGGAATAACTGGGAATAGTGCGATCGCATTAATACCCAATTGTGACACTGCGGCTATTTCTTCCAGGAGTAAATCTAAAGAATAACGATAACATCCTGGCATGGAAACAATTTCTATTTTTGTGCTTTCACCTTCCATGACAAACATCGGATAGATCAGATCATCTACAGTTAAAATCGTTTCCCGCACCATTTTTCGGAGGGTTGCAGTGCGACGGAGACGACGGGGACGTTGAGTCAGATGTAAGGCTTGATTGGTAGACGAGTTCTCAGACGACATAATAGCTCTGTAAAAATGATAATCATTATTATAGTCGTATTACATAAGTCCTAACAACAATACCTTCTCCATTTTTTGTAGGTTGGATTAAGCGACAGCGCAACCCAAGGTATTTGTTGGGTGAGCCTCCCGTCAGGGATACGTCCCTCAACCTCAATCCAACCTACAAATCAAGACTTTTTTCAATTGGAACGAGAATCTTGAGGTAAAATCATTTCCCGAATGGCTGTGGCTGTGGCTGGGGCGAGTAAAACCCCATTGCGGTAGTGTCCCGTAGCCAGGAGTATATTTGTAAAACCCGGTAGTTTATCAATTACTGGCGCTGGTCTGCCTTCGGGACGGGGGCGCAACCCTGACCAAGTGCGGAGAACCTTGGCTGCGGCTAACTCTGGGGCGAAGGCGATCGCCTGTTGTCTGACAATATCCAATAATTCCTGACTTGCAGATATTTGATTTTCATGATTGGGAAATTCTACGGTTGCTCCCACCCAATAATCACCATTTCCCATTGGTACAATATGCACATCATTACCAGTAATTACAGGTTGAAAATCGGGATTTCCTAAACTGCGTCCTAAGCTCAAATATAAAGCTTGTCCCAGCACTGGACGGATATTTACCATTTGATCTAATTGTGCAGTTAAGGCTGTTGAACCCAAACCCGCAGACATAATAAACCAATCAGCGGTAACTTTGCCCTCTGTAGTTTCAATAAAATTACATTTACGCGCTTCTCCCAATCCTTTTTTGATGTGTAAAGGTGTTGGGGGAGGAGGAGGAGGCGTTTCTGTGCCGGTCACAGACACACCAAACTTGAAATTTACGCCATTACGTTGGGCTGCATCTACTAAAGCTAAAGTTAAAGCTGTGGCATTTAGTTGTAAGTCTTGGGGAGAATAGACAGCACCAATAATTTGCGGATGACTGATTTGGGGACAATATTTTTGCAGTTGTTCTTGATCCCAAACTTGTAATTCCCAACCTTGGGATTGGCGAATTTCTCGCAGTTGTTCCCATTCGGAAAGGACTTCAACGCCACTTTCCAAGGGACGCTCTAAGTTTTCTGATAATAGCATCACGATTCCTTGCCGATTACAAGGGATTTTCCGCCCTGTAATTCCTTCCAATTCAGGAATCAATGTTCCATAGCGTTGGATGCTACTTTGTCGCATTCGCCAAGCAATACCCTTGGTTTTACTGCTAATTATGCCCATTAAAACACCGAGAGCAGCGCTGGTAGAACCTTGTGCGGGTTGTTTTTGCTCGAAAACGGTGATGTTTAAACCTTTAACTTGGCTGAGTTCATAGGCGATCGCCGCCCCAACCACGCCACAGCCGATAATTACTACATTCATGGTTTTTGCGCTTGAGTTAGGGGTGAAGCATGAAAAGTCTTCCTCTCCACCCTATCACTCCATTACCCTAGCATTTTGTGATTCAAGACTCGAAAGGAGGCAGAGGGGCAGGGGGCAGGGGAGCAGGGGAGCAGGGGGCAGGGGGCAGGGGAGAAATTTCATTCTCTATTCTTCAATTTCTTTCTTCTGAACTCCTGACTCCTGACTCGGTGACTCCTGACTCCTGACTCCTCTTTTAGCTACTCTTTTCGGGAACTAGTTCTAAGAATTTGTCAATATCCGCAAACACTTCTTGGTATTTACTCGCAGCTAGGCTAGTATTACCCGCAGCGGCAGCTTGATCAATTCTTACTAGGTCATTCAACAAATCTTTGCTAATTTGTCGAGCTTTAGCTTGGTTTTGCTTGGCTAGGTTGGGAATGATATAAGTCATATTTAATCTAGCTTCTGTCATCGGTCCGTGAATAAAATTACCCACTTTCACCCATTCACCTGCTTTAATCAGGTTTTGGAGTTCGGAAGAGCGATCGCGCACCATCTGAATTCCGGGAACATATTCCTGAATTTTCGCAACTTCCGCCGCCGTATAAGATGGTGGTACAGTAGCAACAGTAGGACTACCACAACTAATCAAAAATGTGGCTAATAGTACAAAAATCAGTGAAAAAATAGAACGTTGACGCACCATAAATGGAAATTAATTTTTTGTTTGTTTACAGATTAACAGTGTTATTTTAGATCGCTATGTAATGAACCGTTACAATTAACTCAGGTTTTTCTGTCTTGATCTTCCCCGCAGACCAACCGCATAGAGGAGTATTATTGAGTGAACGCAGCCGAACAAGCCACAAACCTAGAATTTGCCAGCAAAATTGCTACGGTAGTAAATTTATTTAAATATGAATTTCCTGATGTCAAATCCGATCTTAAACCCTGGCACAATGACCCAGAAACCAGAGAACTAGTAGATCCAGATTCTATAGACATTGGTTTTCACTTTCCTGGCATTAGCAAATCTTGGCGCTGTCGCAGTATTTTAATTCAAATCCGATTTTATCAAGATCCGATTAATAATCACCGTCGCGCCATTGGTGTCGAAGCCGCTGGATTTGATCACAGTGGGGAAGTTTGGCGACTTTCCACTATTGAAACCTGGAGTTTTGTCGGTGACTCCACACCCTCTGCTGAAGTTCGGGAAAAACTGAAACAGGTTTGTCGGCAAATTTTAGAGGTGTTTAATCAGCCGAGTCTGTAAAAATGAGAGTATTGAAAAAATAGTAGAAAAAGCTCTTGAAGATGGTCACTTATACTCCGCAAGGGAATAAATTGAGCTTTTGCTTCAAGGTAATATATGGATGTAAAAACCCAAGTTAAGTAGTGAGACAGAATTAATTACACAGTGTTATTGCGTAAGCGTTGCGTGGCGTTAGCCATATGGAACGAAGTGAAATGAAGCAATTCCAAGGGTTGTGATTGCTTCCCTTCCCTCGCAATGACTGGTATAACACCGACAATGGAGGCAGGAGTTGGGCATACAGTAAGAGACTTCCAAATAAAAAAATGTCCCAAAACTGATGCAGAAATTCTCTCTCTGTGTACTCTGTGCCTCTGTGGTTCGTTTCTTAGGATAATTTATTTCTTGGAAGTCTCTAAAAGACTTTTATTCCTTAATTCTTACTGCTTTCATATTTTTATTCACGTACTAATACTTGTGTACCTATACTTACTTGGCTATACAACATTCTGACATCAGAATTACGCATTCTTAGACAACCGTGAGAAACAGCCGCCCCTAGTAAATCAACATCTGGTGTGCCATGAAAGCCGAGTTGATTCCGACCATCAGACCAAAAACCAATCCATCTATCCCCTAAAGGACTGTCAGAACCGCCCTCGAAAACAGCATTTGTAATGGGATGTCGCCAAATGGGGTCGTGTTCCTTGTGGATGATTTTAAAATTGCCTGTTGGTGTTTCCCAGCCTTTTTTACCGATAGCAATGGGATAACTAGCTATTATTTCATTATATTGAGAAACATAGACACGGCGATCGCTCAAATCCACCACTACTTGAGTTGTATTTGATACTGGCATTGATCCCTGAGAACTCTTGACCGGATCTGTAACTTGATCCTGACTTGACCTTTGTGTTCTCCAAACAGCAGCTTTTTGGGGAGAGTTAGGCACAGAAGCCGCAATTGCACTGTTGCCAATTTCCACTGATGAACCCTGTGGATAAATCTCTGTGGATATAGACTGATTTAATTGTCCTTTTGTTGTCATATTGTGCCAATGGACAGCCAGAGATAAAATTGCTGTACCAAAACAGAGAAACATGACCATACTCGCTACAGATTCATTTCTTGCCATTGCCATCGCCTATTCATCGCCTATTATTTATCCCTGACACATCTGGCTAAAGGTGACTGATCATTGATCATTAAGTAAGTACCAGTCAAGTATTTAGTGGACATCTGCCAATTTGATCACCATCCCTAACTCTAACAAAAAGTTAATCCGTAGTCTTCTTTACCTTCTTCTTTCATACTTACTTGACGATGGAATAAAATGCTGAAAACTCCTTTCTATATATATTTCCGTGTTCCGATTATAAATCCGTCACCTTACCGAGGAACTTTTGATCTATAATCTAGTCTAATGGAAGGGAGTGATTTAACGCCAATCTGATCCATGAGTCAATCCATTAGTGTATCCTGGTCAACAGTGGATGCCACCTATCCAATAGCATCGGTGCAAGTTGACAAACTCTCAAACAACGATCTTATTTTGCGCTGTCAAGTCGGATTGCGTCCAGAACGTGCTGCCTTTTCAGAACTGTTACGTCGCTACCAGACTCAAGTTGATCGAGTTTTATATCATTTAGCCCCCGATTGGTCTGATAGAGCCGATTTAGCCCAGGAAGTTTGGATTCGTGTCTATAGGAATATTAACCGACTACAAGAACCTGCCAAGTTCCGGGGATGGTTAAGCCGCATTGCCACAAATTTGTTCTATGATGAATTACGTAAACGCAAACGGGTCGCTAGTCCCTTATCATTAGATGCTCCCCGCACCTTAGATGATGGGGAAATGGATTGGGAAATTGCCGGTGATACCCCAAGTCCAGATGAGCAACTAACTACTAGAGAATTTTATGAACAGTTGCGAGAAGCGATCGCCGACTTACCAGAAGTTTTTCGGACTACAATTGTTTTAAGAGAAATTGAAGGCATGGCCTATGAAGAAATTGCCGAAATTACCGGAGTTTCCCTGGGAACGGTGAAATCTAGAATAGCTAGAGCCAGATCAAGATTACAAACTCAGTTACAAAGCTATCTAGATACATAATCTACACCATGTTTCCTCAATTCTATGGCAGATTTTAAGAAATATTAAGGACTGTCAACGAAAATATATATTTTCTGCCATTGAGAAGCAAAAATGAATCAACGGGTACTATAAATATGGAGAAGCGCGATTGTTTCGAGTTATTAAGTGCTTACCTGGATGGCGAAGTTACAGCTACTGAACGCAGGCAAGTTGAAGAGTGGCTATTAACTGATGCCTCAATTAAATGCCTATACAAGAGACTATTAAATCTTAGAAAAGGCTTGCATAACATCCCTGTTCCCGCCAACTCTCAGTCATCAGAAGCAACGATTAACCAAGTTTTAGTCCGTGTTAATCGCCGTTATCGCTTGAACTGGATGTTAGGTAGTGCAGCCGCAGTGGCTTGTATTTTGGGAACAATATCTGGTTTATTGCCAAGTAATTCCAGAATGCTAGAAATAGCCACAACACAACCAACAGAATTAACACCAACAGCCGCAGATTCGCCCTTAATGGTGGCTTTAAATAACCCAGTTATTGAAATTCCCAAAACAGCAGTAGCTCCTAGCGAGAAGCCAGTTAACAACCTCAATTAATTAATAGCTAAACTGTCACCACTCCAGCAAGCATCAGTGAGTATACCTCCTAGCTGGTCAACTTTTTATGATGTCATAAAATACACCCAAACCAAATCTAAAAATGAGCCGTTTAGCTTACAAACCTCTATTTACTGGCGATTATAGAGGTTTTTTGATGTCGGTTGATTTCTAAACGAAACGTAAAAAGCAAGTTTGGCAAGAATTTTAGGTTGTAAGTGGAAGAATATCGAAAAAATTAAATGAATCGGATTTCTTATAATGTCTGATCAAAAATTTGATTCATCAATACTTTTAGTAATTGTAGATAAGTAGGTTGGCGTTGAAAATTGTCCTTATGGCAAGGCAAAAGGCAAGAGGCAAGAGGCAAGAGTGAAGAGGGTTTGGGCGATTTTACGTTTCTTTACACAGTTTGGTTTTATTGTGTTCACCTACTTACATCTGTTTTCATCTCGGCTTTGTTGAGTAAAAATAATTCTCTATTTCTTGGCTAATATGACATAATCATCTAATACATAGTGTGATTCATACTTTTGACTGAAATACTTTTTAAGTAACCGAGTCATATATAGTTGCTTAGGTAATTCATCTTGAGCAAATTTGGCAAACTCAGAAATAGCTAAAGGTTTTCTTAAACCCGTTGCATTTATATATTTATACCAAACTAATTCTAATCCAAGTTCTTCTACAAACTTATATACTATATTTTTTTCCTGTTCTTTATCTTCAACTTGATAAATATTGTAAGCCTTGAATAGCTTCTTGTCTTGGATAATTAAGAGTACATACCCCTGATTATTTAAGCTTTCAGAAAATATTTCTTTATATATATTATTAGCTTGAATTCTTTTGGTATTATCTGCGAAAAAACAATGAGAAATAACGATGAAATCAAAAAAGTTTTTGGGAATATTCCTAGATTTCGCATCCCATAAAAAGATGTCAGAACTAACAAAACGAAAGTAATTATTTAGAGGATTTAGTTGCGACTCGATATATTTACGCCAAAATTGAAGTCCTCGATACTGGAAAGCGGCTTGTTTTTCTAAAGAATAGTAAGATATGTGCATTTGGGGAATATCAAAAAAGCTGCTACAACTTTGGAGAAATAAAGCCAAACCATAAGCTGTTGTTCCCGGTCCAGCAGCGATATCAAGAATATTCAATTTAGTTGGTAACAACCCATCTTGGTAAATTAAAAACCAGGCTAAATAGAGACAATAGACATTTTCTAAAAAATATTTCATAAAATAGACATGAGGAGTCAGACTAAAACGGTAGTCTGGATCTTGTCCCATTTTTAAGCTAGTAATATCCTCAACAGCGTCTTCTAATTTAATTGCTAATTGTTTATCAGAAATTTTACTAAATTCTTCTTGAAGATATTCTACTAGTTTAACTTCAAAATTATCAAATATACTCTCATCAATTCCTGTTGCTTGGAGTTTATATTCATCATGATCCACTAATTTAAAAGCTTGATATATAAACTTAATAAATTCTGCATTTGGATTTAATAACAGATGAGATTTTGATTCTTTTGCTGCTGTTATTTGGTTTCTTAAATTTGCAGTTTCGTGTTTATTTTCCTGTAAATTTCGTTCAAGTTGCAGTTTATCCCTAAATAGTTTCTCTAACCATGAAAAACTTGCTCCCGATTTTTGAATCTCTTGCAAAATTTGTACAGCACTTCGGGTATCACCACGCTGTAATGCTGATTTAAATTGCTGACTTCTCCACCAATTAATAATAAAATTACTCATAACCAAACCCGTCTTTTCCTTCTTTTATTTCTACACCCGGAAGCTGAGAGACTAACTTTTCTTTAAATCTCTGATAACTAAATCTCTCAGAATTATACCACCAAGCATACTTTTGTTTAATTTCTTCAGCTTCTTGACGAGTTCCGGCGACAAGAGAACGATTATTGTGAGGATGAAAATCTTGAATTACTACTCTATCTGCAATAGCTAATTTTTCAATAAAAGCATCTTCATCTATTACTAATGTTGGTAATAAAGGTGTAATTGTAATAGAAATTTTAGGAATAAAACCTTTAAAAATATCAATACTTTGTCTAATTTTAGTAATAGCATTTAATCTGGCTTTAATACTAGGAGAACGGGGTTCAAAGTCTCTTCTTACAGCTTCGCTACCTGTGGGAATGCTCATATTAATTCGCAATCGTTGAAACCTTTGTAAATAATCAATATCTCTAGTAATAATGGGACTGCGAGTTTGAATTACTAAATTTGGCCGATAATCAAGCATTACTTCTAATAAACTGCGAGTTAATTGATGTTTAGACTCCAAAGGTTGATAAGGATCTGTGACACTACTCATGTAAATTCTGGGAGGTTGCTTGGGATTTTTCCGATACCAAGTTTCTAATTCTTTTGCTAAAATTTCCGCAGCATTTTCTTTATAAATTACCCATTTACCCCAGTCTTGACGCATTTGAGAATTAGGACTAAATGCAGCAGCATAGCAATAACTACAACCATATTGACAACCCCGATAAGGATTGAGGGTAAAGTCATAAGCAGCAATAAACCCAGTGGCTTTTGTTAGCAGTGATTTAGCATTTTGAGCGTAAACTGTAGTATCTCCAAATTTTTCGCGCACGCATTTTGTAGGAGTTTCGTCGCTATAACCTTCATACCTTGGTTTCGCCATATTTTAATATGTTATTTACTTGATAGATCCTAAAAATGCTATTGAATACATTTAAATATAAGCACTGCTGATACACAAACGTATATTCACGTATTTTTCCGTTTTTTTCTAAACATAGAGAAAACGAAAGTTAGTATTTTGTGAAAAGATAAAATATCTCTATGAATATACTAATTAACTTTAGAGACTTCCCAATAAAAAAATGTCCCAAAACTGATGCAAAAATTCTCTCTCTGTGTACTCTGTGCCTCTGTGGTTCGTTTCTTGGGATAATTTATTTCTTGGAAGTCTCTTAATCTTTTTCAAATCGTAAACGTGCGAAAACTTCTACACAACTAGGGATATAAAGTCAAAAATATTTTCATACAGCACCTTTACGAATCATCTCAAATCCATATACATAGATATCCGCAAATTTATAGCGTTGATCTTTCTCGCGCAATTGAATAATACCGATTTCAGTTAAAAAAGAAGCAAATTCTTCAAAGTCTGCTATATCATGTGCTGATTCTTGCCATATGCTATGTAATTCGTCTTTAGGTAAAAGGGCTGATTTCTGCTTGAGAGAGTCAAAAAATTTAGTCAAATGACGATATTCTTCTTTGATTTCATCACAACGTTTTTCTGATGCTTTTTTCAATCCCATTTCTAAAGATTTACTGCGTAATAAACGATCTGTTGGTGTTTGAATTGATGATTTTCCTTGATAGCTTAATTCTTGTTCTTTTGCACCTGTTAATAATATACTTAAACTACGAGGAAAAGTAGTACCACTAGAATCAGTTAATCTTTCATAAACCCATCTGGATAAATATTTAGCTTTGTCTCCTCTTCTGCGACGACTTCCCCAAAGCAATTCTAAAGCTTTATCAATTGCATCTTCAGTAGTTTGATCAATTGCATCTTCAGCAATAGGAGAAAATCTATTTACCAAATCCTTAAAATCTGGAGATTGTATTGATTGACGCAAAGCTAATCTTAAAAAGTCAACCCTAGTCCATTGTAAAATAATATCGCGTCCAGTAAAATGACTTTTATTGTCAAAAATTAAACGATTCCATATATCTTCTCTCAAGAAAATCTTAAATCTAATTTCTGTTAGGCGATTTGCATCACAAGATTGAACTAATTGAAATAATCCAGATAATGCTGATTGTCTTACTTCTCCTGCTTCAGGAAAATCTTCATCTAAATCATCATAAAGAAACCAGATTTTCTGAGATTTATTTTTGGCTTCTTCATGAATGATAATGTTAATGGTATCATTGACTATTTCACTTAGTATAGAGTTAGTAGATAATTCTAACAAAACTTGATTGTACTCAAATTGCCATTTTCCTTTAGGTAAATTATTGATAATATTTTTCAGTTCACTAAATTTTTCACCTTTCCTATTTTTAGGAAAATTACATAAATTTTCCTGATGACATCTAAGGAGTAAATAGGCTCTCCAGAAAGCCTCCCATGTGCCACCCTGCTGCTGTAAATTTTCATGAATAAATTGGAATTGTCCACGAGTCGGACGACTTTCCTGATATCTACCATGTGCAGACAAAAATACAGTATTATCTAATCTACCACGAGCTAGTTTTTGAGCATCACTTTTATATTTGAGAAAAAGCCAATATAGAGCAGTTTTACCTGTTCCTTTTCTACCTCTAATTAAACAAGTTGCATGATCTAAAAATTTCTCAAAATCATTGGTACGCTGGAATAGGAGGGTGAAATCCTGTTTTTGATCTGTATCCGCAGCATTTACTTCAGGAAATTGCAAGCTTTTGATAATTTTCCAGCGTGTTTCTGAATTAGTTAAAATATTTGTTCTGTCAATTTCATCAGTTTCTTCATCAATTAAATTGACAATTTTATTATAGTAATCTAGTAAGGCTCTTACAGGGTAATTATCAGCTAAAGCAATGGGTTGAAGATAGGGAATTACTAAAGGTTCTGGTAGTTCTAATGGATCATTATCATCTATTTCAAATTCTTCATCTGTGGCTATTTTTATTTCATCTAGAAAATATTTATAAATCTCGTTTACTTTTTCAAGTTTGCTAACATCAGGAACAGGAGAAAAAATAAAATTGATAGATAAATTTTTTAGAGTGTTTAGCGAACGCAATAGTAATTCTATTCCTTGTTTATTTTGTTCATTAGGAAAAAGAAAAATAATTGCTTCATCAGCAGCTTGAATTAATGATAAAGCTCCCCATTGATTAATTCCCGTTCTCGAATCAATTAATATAACATCAGGTTTTAATTGTTCGTAAATTTCCCGCTTGAAAACAGTCCAAAGACTTTGATCTCCATCAATAACAGTATTAGCATGAAGATCATCAACTTTAGAAATATAATCAAGACTAAGACAACCAGCAGGAACAACAAATAATCTTCCTTTAGCGTTTGGTATTCTTACTTCACCAAATATTTCAGTAATGGAAATATTCGGCTTTATTCCTTCTGGTAAATAGGAACGTTCATAAAAATAGTCAACAATTCCATATTTTGGTTGTGGTTGTAGGTTAAATGCTGTACTTAAACCAGGTGCTTCTAAATCTAAATCTACAGCTACAACTTTACGTCCTCGCATTGCTAAAATCCAAGCAACATGAGTTAATGCCGTAGTGCGTCCTACTCCTCCTTTAAAGGAATAAAATGTCACTGTTCTGGGTAAACTGAGTTCGCGCTGAGGTGCTATTGATTGATTTTGTGGGTTTGCTGCTTGGATAGCTAAATCTTGCCAAGTATGTATTGATGCTGGATCAAAAATCTGTGGTGGTGAAATATTAAGTAATTCAGCTTCTTGAAGTGTATATAGGGAGAGAAAACCAGGAGATAAATGAGGAACTTGTGATTGAAGTAAGTTAGAAATTTGTTCTTTACGTTGAGGAATAGATAAACTTATAAAGCGATCGCTTACAATAGTCAAATTCAATAAACCAGATGTAGAAATATTTACATCAACCCATTCCTGTGACTTCTGTACATACTGGTTTGTAATTTTCTGTTTTAGTAAAACCTGCCAATTTTCCTGCATTTGATCACCTTTTTAAAGTGTAGCGATTTGCTCTTGTAACCAACGAATAAGGTTATGATATGCGTGGAACCAAAGTTGATAACTTTCATCATTAGGCTCAAGTCCAGAATAGCGCAAATCTATGAAATGTTGGCTCATTGGGTTCTCAACTGTGTTGAGCCATTCCATAACATCTGGAAACCTTTCAATTCTAGATCGAAGTCGATTATGTCGTCTCAACGCCTCATCGTATTTGTGTCCCGGATTTTTGATTGTATGTCCAGGATTATTAGAACTTGTTTTCCATTCTCGACTCGCGCCATTTGGTAAAGTAGCAAAAATCATCGCTTTTAATAAACATTCGATGGTTACACCACCAAAGTGCATAGCCCCAACTTTCCTTACAGGATGCAGTGTTTCAGTATCAGTATGGCGCTCCATAAAAGCTGCCTGGTAATCTTCCATACTTGTTAGACTTAAAATTCAAGCTTTATCAGTATATTATTAAATTAGGATTTTTAAGCTAAAAATTAAGCATTAACAACAAAAAACAGCCAACCCTTTCCAGAAACAGCGATTATTCAAACTCGAATGGCAAACACCCAAGATTATTGGGAAAGAATTGATTAGAACTAAATAGGAGGCAGGTATGGCGTGGATATTTAGTTTATCAGCAGAGTGTGGCTCTGATGAAAACAGTGCTAAGAAATTTGCTCAATATTTTGGGGAAATAAGAGGGTATCAATGGTTACTTTTGAAGTCTACTATATATGTGTGTCGCACAGACATTTTTCAAGATATAGAAGACAATTGGTGGTGTCGGGTTTACCCTGAACGGGTTTACTCAGATAATGTTAGCGAAGTGGGAATATATAGTCCTGAAAGTGCTTATTTAATGACGGAGTTAGGTTTGTTATTCTATGAAGCTCTAAAGTTTGATTCTAGCTTTCGTTATGCTTTAGTTGGTGTAGAAGTTGATGAATTTAGAACCTACCACCGGGAACAATACCTTCTTCTACAGCAGCCTTGGTAGCGTTGATAGCATCTTCCAAGCGCAGCTTCTTGTCCTTCATTTCGGTTTCGGTAGCTGCACCAACTTTAACTACAGCGACACCACCGGACAATTTAGCCAAACGTTCTTGCAGTTTTTCTTTGTCGTAGGAAGATTCGGTTTCTTCCATCTGAGGACGGATTTGTTCGCAACGAGCCTTCACAGCAGCTTCATTACCTTCAGCAACAATTGTGATGCTGTCTTTGGTAATGGTGATGCGACGAGCTTTACCTAAGCATCATAAGGAAATTATGAGCAATTTTGAGGCAAGCTAGGATTAAAGCGGATGACTTTCTTGAAAATTAAATTCTTTCCAATGAACCGCAATATTCATTATTCATGTATGTTTTAAATAACGAATTTAACTGAAATTTTACTTCTTCTTCTCCTAACACTTTTTCTACTAAACACCGTCGTGTTAAAGATTGTATAATTTGCAAAAATCTAGCATTTGATAATTCAATATCAGCAGGTTTTTGGGAAATATCTATAGGTTCATTTTGTGTGGATAACCAGTTGATAACCTTATTTTCTAATTCTGATAAACGTTCTAAATGATTTTCTAAAAGTGCTTCTATATCTCCTAAAAATAGATCATCATTATCTGTTAGAAATAGGGATACTTTACCATTAAAAAATTATATTATAGTCAATATAATGATATTTAACCAACCAGGATGACCTTGATAAAGTGTTATTAATTCATCCCATTTATCCTCATCTTTTAAGCCTTTATCTCTGAATATTGCTTTAGCATCTTCTTCTAATCCTTGAAGATATAATGTTTTTGTGTATTTGTTTTGAATTTCTAAAGTTTCTATATCTGGGGGTTTTGCTGAACTAATCAAAATTAAACAACTTTGATGAGATGAGGTGGCAATTTGTTGAAAAAATTTACTATAATCTTTATATTCTGTTAAATATTGACCTGCTAAGTTACCAAATTGAAAAATATTATCCACGTCATCAATGATTACTAAACAACGAGATGAACTAAAATAATCTATGATTTCAGGTAATGGGTTTTGTGATTGAGAAAGAAATTGTTTCAGTTCATCTTTAAGAGTTATCAGTTGAGGAAGATTATCAAGACTGCGATAAATAATATAATCAAATTCTGTTTTAATTTCTGAGATTAGTTTCAGAGTTAAAGCAGTTTTACCAATTCCATTTAATCCATAAATTGTGATTAGTCTGGTTTTATTTTCTAATATCCATTGTTTTAGGGTAGAAATTTCTGAAGTGCGTCCATAATTATAGTTTAGTTCTGGTGCTTTTGTTAAGTCAATTATTGAGGTTTGATGTTTGGGTTGAGGAGGTTTAAAATGCTCTTGTCTATAGTTATTAGTTTGTATAAATTGACCACCAATATTAATATTATCAAGTAATAAACAATCCCCGAAATGAGAAACTTGAGAAACACGATATTTCTTTTCTACTCTAGAACGAAAATTATCTTTATTCAGGTCTTCTCCTAATGATTGTCCTAGTTTTTTCCATAATTTAGCTGCTTCTTTTTTAATGTGAGATTCACTACAATTATTAAATCCTACAGCTATTTGCCAATATTTTTGACCTTGCCAAACACCTTTGAGAATTGCTTCCTCTACAGGAGTAAGATTTTCGTGTGTTTTATCAAACAATAAATTATCAGTGTATTGTAAAACATCCTCGATATTATTCATTTGTATTTACACTAAAGGTATTTAAAATAATATATTATACCAAATCCTACTAAATTACTGCCGGATTCTGCAAAAATTGTGTACTAAATCCTACTCTGTGCTAACAAAGAAGAAAATACAATACTGCATATAAAGTAAATTAGCTTAAGTCATTATAATACACCATTCACGTGGAGTGATGGCTTCTAACACAAAATAATTAGTAAGGGTGATCAGCTTGAGCAAAGCAAGAAAACAGAGCCGACTACAGAGGAAAATAACTGGAATAAATTTGATAATAGGTGGAATAAATTATTGAAATCTGTCTCATCTGTCTGGAGTAACTTTGTCAAGTGGTTTAATTAGAGACGAAAATTGTATAAAACGGCTAAAAAAAGCTTAAAAAGTAATTAATAAGCATAAAAGCATATTTACCCAAATATTTGCTATTATAAAAACAACTTTTCCTATAAAAAATCTTATGCCATCACCTAAGATTATTGAACTTGAACAAATATTACAAACTTACTCCATTGAAGATATAAACAATGGTTATTACAACAGTTAATTCAACAACTGGGATTAGATAATCAAGAAAAACCACCAGTAAATTATAAACAACAAGCAAAAGGGATTATTGCAGAAACTATCAGTGAAGTTTTAGCTTTATCCAATGACTGTGAAGAGCAAGTTTGGCAAAAATTTTATGCAGCTAGTGGAAGAATATCGGAAAAATTAAATGAATCGGATTTCTTATAATGTCTGATCAAAAATTTGATTCACCAATACTTTTAGTTATCATTAAAATTTAAATAAGATCAGATTCGGTTAAATCTGCTTGTTTCATCAAACTTTTTAGAAGTCCGATTTTCAAATCTTCATTACCATGAATTGGTATAGAAATACTGATGTTAAGTAGGTGAACAGAAAAATTTAAAGGTATATAACGGTATGTAAAGTTGTCTCAATGCGAGATTCTGATTGAGTTTCAGCCATTTTACAAAACGCAATACCCCTCATTTTTATTTTGTTCACCTACTTATCTTTTTTAAAACGATGATGACTGCCTTTCACTCTGATTAATTGCCATCCGTTCTTTACCAGTATTTCTGATAATTTTTTACCTGATATTGCTTTCATACAGTTAATTCCACTACTCTGTCAGAAGAGCTAAGATTTTCTGGTTCATCCTCTGCATATAAACTGATTACTTCTTTAAGATTCTCTAATACTTCTTCAATGGTTTCTCCTTGAGTGTAACATCCATGAAAAATTGGTACTTCAGCCCAATAACCGCCTTCTTCGGCTGTATGAATTATTGCTTTAATTTTCATAGTTGAACCTCTTCAAAATAATATCGTTGTTGGACAATGTATTATATTTTGGGTAAAATAGCAAATTGTGGTCTTAATTCCGTTTTACCCAAATAATACTCTAATAGAAAAGTTAGAATTTACGCTACTAAAGAAATACGCTCTTCTCCTTTTTCAAGAATAAGACGATAACCACAAGATTGAACTATCTGTAAAAAATTACTAATGTTCATATCTTTTTGCTGACCAGAACAAATATCTTGAATAATAGCAGGAGGAATATTAACTTCTTCAGCTAATTGAGCAATGGATATATGGTCATTCTCCATAATAGAGATTAACAATTCAGATAGCAAAAACTCCTGATATCCTGCTGCAAATTTAGCTTTAAAATCGGGGCTTTGCATCATTCTATCAAAAGTTGATAGTTCTTCAATTTTCTTCATAATATGCTCCTTCTTGGTTACGTTTAATATAATCATTCATATAGTTGATAAGTAGGTGAACAGAAAAATTTAAAGGTATATAACGGTATGTAAAGTTGTCTCAATGCGAGATTCTGATTGAGTTTCAGCCATTTTACAAAACGCAATACCCCTCATTTTTATTTTGTTCACCTACTTAGCTTTTTCTTTCTGGTTTTTTGGTAATTTTTGTTGTTTTTTCTCAAAAGCATTGGTAACAATAATTTTTTGACCAGTAAGAGGATGTTTGAAAAGTGGTATTCCGTAATTTTCATCACATTGCTACCCCCCTTAGTCCCCCCTTGTAAAGGGGGGAAACAATAAAAATCCAGTTCCCTCCCCTTTACAAGGGGAGGGTTAGGGTGGGGTAAAAAATATTTGATACATCAACCATAACTTTTCAAACACCCTCTAAAGAAGAAGCATAAAAATCGATCTGGTTGTGGTTTAAAAGCGTAGATTTTATCTCCTTCATTACGAAATTGCTCTTTATTACTTATTTGACCAAAATCACCAATTCGTTTGACTAAAAATCAAAATTTTAATTGTTGTTTCTCATCTAGTCTATTAAAATACTTTTGAGCCTTGCTTTCACCATTTTCATCAAAATACCACTCCAACTGAAACACTGAACCAACATAAATTAAATATTCTTTAGTCATATAAGTCCCATTATAGCAAACACGCCTGGGAATAAATTCCCTGTCTCATAGCTCAAGTCCGTTAAAACGGACTAATAAATTTTCCCAGTATTTAGTCATCAAAAGATGACTTTCGCTATTAGCAAAGGACTTGAGTTCCTTCCGGGATAGAGGTTTTACCTTAAGTTGAATTGAAACTCAATATTCTCTCCGCGCCTCTGCGTGCAAAAAAACAGCCACCTCCGTAAAGGAAGCAGCCGTTTTCAAATTAGTGGATTACAGAGAATTAGTAGTCGTAATCTCCACCCATACCAGCGCCAGCAGCAGGAGCGCCATCTTTAGGTTCTGGCTTGTCAACAATGATACATTCAGTTGTCAACACCATACCAGCGATAGAAGCAGCGTTTTGCAAAGCAGAACGAGTTACCTTAGCGGGGTCAACAATACCAGCTTCCAACATATCAACGAATTCGTTGGTAGAAGCATTGAAACCAATGTTGAAATCCTTCTCTTTCACTCTTTCCGCAATTACAGCGCCGTTTTGACCAGCGTTTTCGGCAATTCTCTTCAGAGGAGCAGGTAAAGCCCGAACAACGATTAAAGCACCAGTCAACTCTTCATCCTTGAGGTTGATGTGCGCCCAAGCTTCCAATACAGGAGCTAGGTGAGCTAAGGTTGTACCACCACCGGGAACAATACCTTCTTCTACAGCAGCCTTGGTAGCGTTAATAGCATCTTCCAAGCGCAGCTTCTTGTCCTTCATTTCGGTTTCGGTAGCTGCACCAACTTTAACAACAGCTACACCACCGGACAATTTAGCCAAACGCTCTTGCAGTTTTTCTTTGTCGTAGGAAGATTCGGTTTCATCCATCTGACGACGGATTTGTTCGCAACGAGCCTTCACAGCAGCTTCATTACCTTCAGCAACAATTGTGGTGCTGTCTTTGGTAATGGTGATGCGACGAGCTTTACCTAAGCTTTCTAGTTTGGTTGTATCTAGTTTCAAACCAGCGTCTTCGGTTACGAGTTGACCACCGGTGAGAACTGCGATATCTTCTAGCATAGCCTTACGGCGATCGCCAAAACCAGGAGCTTTCACAGCAGCCACGTTAAGGACACCGCGTAAACGGTTAACTACCAAAGTCGCCAAAGCTTCTTTTTCAATGTCTTCAGCAATAATTACCAAAGGACGACCGGAACGAGCTACTTGTTCGAGTACAGGAACTAAATCTTGTACCAAAGCAATTTTCTTGTCAGTTAACAAGATATAAGGCTCATCAAAAACGGTTTCCATCCGTTCTGCATCGGTAGCGAAGTAAGGGGAAATATAACCCTTATCAAAGCGCATACCTTCGGTGATTTCCAATTCGGTGGTCATAGACTTCCCTTCTTCTAGGGAAATTACACCTTCTTTACCCACCTTGTCCATAGCTTGAGCAATCATGCTACCGACTTCTTCGTCGTTACCAGCAGAAATTGCCGCAACTTGAGCGATCGCCTTAGAATCTTCTACAGGGCGAGCGTGTTCAGCAATTTTTTCGACTAAAAACGCAGATGCTTTATCAATACCGCGCTTCAATAAAATTGCATTAGCACCAGCCGCAACGTTCCGCAAGCCTTCTTTAACGATAGCGTGAGCCAAAACGGTAGCTGTGGTTGTACCATCACCAGCAGCGTCATTGGTTTTAGAAGCAGCTTGACGAATTAGAGCTACACCAGTATTTTCGATGTGGTCTTCTAATTCAATTTCTTTAGCGATGGTGACACCATCATTCACGATTTGTGGTGCGCCGAATTTCTTCTCTAGAACCACGTTACGACCCTTTGGACCAAGGGTAACAGCTACAGCTTCAGCGAGAATATCAATACCACGCTCTAGAGCGCGACGGGCGTTTTCGTTGTAAATAATGCGCTTTGCCATAATAAGTCTAAATCCCGGTGGTAAATTAATTAAATTTTGCGAAGAATTGGTGAATGGTGAGCAGGTAATTAGGAAAACTCCTTACCCATCACCCAGTCCCAATTAGTTAACGATCGCTAAAATGTCTTTTTCTGAAAGGAGTACATACTCATCTGTACCCAGCTTGATATCAGTGCCAGCGTACTTGGAGTACAACACTTTATCGCCAACATTAATATCCATTGTTTGACGAGTACCGTCGTCATTGCGCTTGCCAGGACCAACAGCGGCGATTTCGCCTACTTGGGGTTTTTCCTGGGCATTATCGGGCAAATACAAACCGCCTGCGGTTTTTTCTTGGGGGGCGCTCACTTTGATGAAAACGCGATCGCCCAGGGGCTTAACGGTGGAAACGCTTAGAGATACAGCTGCCATACAAAATTTCTTGCTAAATTAGCACTCTCGACTCATGAGTGCTAATCTAGCTTTATCTATGACCCAATAGCAATCATGGCTTGTGTACGGGTTTCCGAACTAAGATTAGGGTGGCGATACTTAAGTGCAAATATCCAATTATTTTAGTTGTCAGGGTTTGTTGCGTAAGTAATGAATATTTTGATATGGACAACTTTATTTGCAAACTTGGAAAATTGTTATAGAACTGTAATCAGGGATCTACTCAATGAGTAACATCACAATGATCCACAAACAGTTTTTTCATCCCTAAAACTACTAGGGATAAGGGAACAGGTAACAGGTAACAGGTAACAGGGAACAGGGAACATTACCAATTACCCATTACCAATTACCTATTGCCCAAAACAGATAAATGCTCAATTCTGTTATAAATCGGCTAGTCTAGAACTTGGTAATGTTGTTAACAAGGACTGGGAGAGCGATCAACCCATCAGTTAACACATAGTTATTCCATAGGCATCTTCACAGCCCAAGTCAAAAACTTGCGTGTTTGTTGTTCTAGAACGATAATAGTAGTTTACCTAGATGGGGTCTGGTATCGCCAATTAAATCCAGAAGTCATTAGAGCAGGTCATCCAAGACCAGTAGATTGGCAACGAGTATGGTGAAGAAATCTATATTTTTAACCCATGCTTGTCCAAAAGATTCCCCGGTTGATTTTGAACCTCTAAATAGAGGCTTCACATCCGAAGGATAAGTAAAGCAGCAGTATACCAATGAAAGCGCGGGCGAGTTTTGAGCTAGGGTCATCTTGAAAAAATACTGACCTGTGATTATTCACAAGGACAATAATTTTATCAGGGTTTTCAGCCTGCAACTTTCAAATGGATCTATAATAGCGCATTATAAAGACTACTGCTATACGTATCCTTACTAGACTTTTTCCATTCACTTGCAAGTCTGTTGAAAGTAACTAACACTTTTAAGACTTCGGGGAGTTAAAGTAAGTTAAGTGGGAAAAAAGACAACATCCGAAGTCATCCAACATACGGGATAACTATATCAATACCTTAATGGATCGAAGCGCGAGAAGTGCCACTGTTATGAAAGAACCCAGCATGAAAGACCACAAACGACTTCTACTTATTGATGATGACCCTAACCTCATCTTGCTGGTGAAGGATTACTTAGAGTTTCGGGGCTACGAAGTCATCACGGCTGCAAATGGCAGAGAAGCCCTGGATCTTCTAGAAACCGAAGTTCCAGATATGATCATCTGTGACGTGATGATGCCGGAAATGGACGGATACACTTTTGTCGAAGAAGTCCGCAAGACTGAACGAACTAGTTGGATTCCCGTTCTTTTCCTCTCAGCTAAAGGTCAAAGTGCAGACCGAGTTAAGGGGTTAAATAAAGGTGCTGACGTATATATGATCAAGCCCTTTGAACCTGAAGAACTCGTAGCACAAGTAGAATCCTCACTCAAGCAAACTGTGCGTTGGAAAGAACATCAAACCAAGGGTGGGGACAGCGGTTCTCGCATCCAAGTTCCTTTCGATGTCCAGTTAACCCCAACGGAACTGAAAGTAGTCCAGTTTGTCGCTAGGGGTTTAGCAAACCGCGAAATCGCTGAAGAATTAAATGTCAGTCAGCGAACTGTTGAAAGCCATGTGTCCAATATGTTGGGCAAAACCAATCTCCACAACCGTACTGAATTAGCACGTTGGGCGATTGAAAATCAAATGGCTTAAACAATTTTAGATTTTGGATTTTGGATTTTGGATGATTTATCTAAGGTCTAAAGTCCAAAATTTCTGATTTTGGATTGGGGAAAATTACGCTGGAGGCGGAAAATCTACATCTTCATAAAGTTGCCTCATTGTTCCTGCAAAGTTAATGCTGTGTAATTGAAATGAAGTTTCTTGTCCCACATAAAACTGTAATACCCAAAATCCATCTTCATTGCGGCGGAAACATTCAACTCTCGGTTTTTTCGTATTAATTAAAATATATTCTTGTAAAGTTTCTATAGTTTGATAATCAGCGAATTTGTCACCTCGATCAAATCTTTCGGTAGAATCAGATAAAACTTCGATTATTAAACAAGGAAATCTTTTATATCCTAGTGTTTCTTGATCACGGTTATCGCAAGTTACCATAATATCAGGATAAAAAAATCTATTTAAAGATTCAATTCTGGCTTTCATATCAGAAATATATACTCGACAACCAGAACCACGCACATGATTACGCAGTAGTGCAAACAAGTTTCCAGCAATGGTAACATGAGCATCTAATGCGCCAGCCATTGCGTAAATATATCCATCAATATATTCATGCTTGACGGGGCTGTTTTCTTCTAATTCTAAATATTCTTCTGGAGTGATGTAGATTTGGGGAGAAGCAACCATATTTAAAACCTCACAAATTAAGATGTAGGCTTAACACTTGCTATAGCAGTTATTGATTGGATGAAATACAATCGAGGGCGCAGTCCCTGCGCCCCTACAGGGTTTTCGATTTACTGACTGTATCTCATTCGAGTGCATACCGCCATATTGATACTAAGTTATGCATCTACAATAAATTATAGAACTAAAAAATTAGTTTAATCAAATCAAGTTGCAAAATTAAATTGAAAGTGGTTTTACCAAAAAACTAATAGTTCTCGTTGCTGCCATAAAATCAGCATTCCACTGAACAAAACAAAGGAGATAACCAGTCGCCGGAATTGTTTTTCACTGATTTTTTGCAAAACTAAATGTCCCAACCAGTTTCCAGGTATAGCAGCCAAACCAAGGACAATTCCATAACCAATATATGGCAATTTGAAAGCACCCAAAAAACTATAGACAAAAATCTTGACAATATGAACAATCACTCGATTTGTTGCCTGAGTTGCTAGTAATTCTTCTTTTTGTAAGCCATAGTTAATATAAAGTGGAGCTAATACAGGACCCATACTCCCTATTAATCCAGAGAAAAAAGCATAGGCGAAACCTGCTGGTAAAAAGTACCAAGCTTTGACTGAAAAAGATTTTTCTTCATTTTTAAAAAAGTAACTAGCAGCCGAAAAAATCAGAAATATAGCAACTAAAATACTTAACCAATCTAATTTAAGTTTTGTCAGTGTAAAAGCTCCCAAAATTCCGCCAAAAATTGCTCCGGGTAACTCCCATTTAACAACATCCCAATTAATTTTTTGCCAATACACAAATACTCTTTCACTGTTTCCAAATAGCCCACTAATAGTAATTACGGGAGCAATAGCTACAGCCCCTAGAAATATACCTACAATGGGCATAAGGATTAATGCACTTCCACCACCTGCTAGTAAACTGACAAACCATCCTACAATTCCAGCTAATGCTAACCAAAATATTGTCATAAATATTGAATAATATGTTAAACCGAATAAATCAGGCGCTTGATTTTTACTCTACCCTATAAATGATTGATAACTCTCAGACAATACAGGGTTGGCATGGTCAACTTAACTTAGTTTACGGTCATCGCCGAGATTCCACTCAGTTAATTTATAACCACCATCAAGCCCCATTAAAGGTACAACGCCCGTTTTACCCGGAAGGACAAGGAATTTGCCATAGTGTGATTTTACACACTGCTGGGGGCATTGTGGGGGGCGATCGCCTATCCTCTCATATTCACCTCCAACCCTATACAAACGCCTTGATTACTACAGCCGCTGCTGGTAAAATATATCGCAGTAATGGCTTACAAGCAAGACAAACCGTAAATATCCAAGTTGATGCTCATGCTTGTTTAGAATATTTGCCCCAAGAAACAATTTTATTTAATGGAGCAATTTACCGCCAAGATTTGCGGGTAGAATTAGCTCTAGGTGCGAGTTATTTAGGCTGGGAAATTACGAGATTTGGTAGAAGTGCTAGGGGCGAAAAGTTTTTAGAGGGAGAGATGCGATCGCACACGGAAATCTGGCAAAATGATATTCCCTTATGGATTGATAGACAAATCGTTCCCGGTAACGAAAAAGTATTTCACAGTCCTCATGGTTTAAGAGAACATCCCGTTGTTGGTAGTTTTATTTGTGTTGGTTTTCCTCTATCTCCAGAAATCATCAACCAAGCACGTTCTTTAATTATTCAAAACTCTGATGCTGGGGTAACTCGCTTACAACATGGATTTTTGTGCCGATATCGTGGTAATTCTACATCAGAAGTCAGGAGTTGGTTTACAAATATTTGGCAAATGTTACGAGTATCTTGTCTAAATCGTGGTAATTGTATTCCTAGAGTCTGGCAAATTTAAACGAACCACAGAGACGCAGAGAACGCAGAGGAGAGAACAATGCAGCTTACACCCCAAGAAAAAGATAAATTATTAATTTTTACTGCTGCTTTAGTAGCGGAGAGAAGGAAAAATAGAGGTTTAAAATTGAATTATCCTGAAGCAGTCGCTTTTATTTCTGCTGCTATTTTGGAAGGTGCAAGAGATGGTCAAACTGTGGCAGATTTAATGAGTTATGGCACGACTTTATTAACTCGTGATGATGTCATGGAAGGTGTACCAGAAATGATTCATGATGTTCAAGTAGAAGCCACATTTCCTGATGGGACAAAGTTAGTTACTGTACATAATCCAATTCGGTAGAAATGATTAAGATAGGAGAAAGTGCAAATCAAGGAAAAACAACATGAGATTAACATCAGTTAATATTCAAGGTTATCGGCCTTTCAGAAATTTTGAAGCCCAGTTACAACCACTAGAAATTATTGTTGGTGCTAATGGTGCGGGGAAATCAAGTTTGTTTGAATTTCTCAAATTTTTGCGAGATAGTCTTTATCAAGATATCCCTCCAGAAATTATTTCTGGTTCTATTGGTCAGCAGATTTTTCATATTCCAGGACTAGCTAAGTTCCAATGGGACATTGAAATTGATACAGGTCTTCCAACTGGTATTAGATATCTAGGAGAACTTATGGGTCCGGTTGGTCGAACTCAAGTTTCCTATGAAAGAGTAGAATCATCTCAACCTTTTAGTGATAGATACAGTAGTCCATACATATATATGGATATTCAAGGTAATAAAGGTGTAATTAGAGAACCTGGAGAAAAAGGATTTACAACATTAACATCAGATAAATTAACACAGGATATTGCTTTAAAGCGTTCTAATCAACTGACGCTAAATGCAATGACAAATCCATCACTGGAAGTATTATATAACTTACGTGAATATATTCGTGATTGGAGATTTTATAGTTCCTTCAATATAGCAAGTCAGAAAATTCGTCAATCAGTTCCCATTGAACAAGAACCGATTTTACATGAAAATGCAGGTAATTTAAGTTCAGTTCTTTTTTCCTTAATGACTGAACATCGTCCAGCATTTGATGAATTACAACAACATTTACGTTCTGTAATTCCTGGTTTTAAAGGTTTAACAGTAAAAGCACGTGGTGGACCAGGAGAAGTGATCGCTTTTTGGCGAGAATCAGGTGTTGATGATGAGTTAAGTCTTGCTGATTTATCAGATGGAATTTTGCGTTTGATTTGCTGGATTTGTTTATGTGTACACCCAAATCCACCATCTTTAATTTGTATTGATGAACCGGACCAAGGTGTTCATCCTCGGACATTACCTGTTTTGGCTGCTTTATTTGAAAAAGCCTCTGAACGCACTCAAATTTTATTAGCAACGCATTCGTCTTATTTTCTCACACAATTTGATATTTCGCAAATTGCTGTACTCAGAAAAGAAAAAGGGGAAGCAAAATTTATTAAACCTGGAAATTCTCCGGTATTAATTGATATGCTTGATGATTTTGGTGCAGATGAATTAGAACAATTACACCGTAGCGATGAATTAGAGAGACTTCCATGAGAGTTGAAATTTATGTAGAAGGTACATCTGATAAATATGCAATGGAGGCACTATTAGAACCTTTAATTGAGCAGAAATTACAGCAGGGTATTAGTATCAAATTTTTTGCAGTTAAGGGAAATGATAATGATAAAGGAGGAGATGCTAAAAAAGATTTACTGACAAAGATACCAATTAAAGCAGTCAATATTATCTACAATCAGCCAGATTCAATTGTGGTAGTTATGCCAGACCTATATCCCAAAAATAAAGGGTTTGAACATGAAACAATTCAAGAACTAGAAAATGGTGTTTTAAATAATTTTAATCAGGTATTACAGTCGAAAGGAATTAATGATAATCGCTTAAAAGAGCGTTTTCGAGTCTTTTGCTTTAAACATGATTTAGAAGCCTTAATTTTGGCTGCTGAATCCCAACTAATAAATGTACTTGGTGTTAATTCTCTTTCTGTAACCTGGACAATACCAGTTGAAGAACAAAATCATAATATTCCACCTAAAGATATTGTAGAAAAAATCTTTCGAGAATGTGGTAATAAATATAAAGGTTCTGTAGATGCACGAAGAATATTAGAAAGTGCAAGATATCAAGATATAGCCGAACTATGCCCTCAAGCATTCAAACCATTTGTACAATTCTTAGAAAATTTGTCAATATAAATTAAAAGAGGAAAAACTCAATTATGATACCAGGCGAAATCATTACCCCATCTGGAGAAATCGAATTAAATGCAGGTCGTCCCACGACTAAAATAATAGTGGCAAATACAGGAGACAGACCAATTCAAATAGGATCACATTTTCACTTTTATGAAGTCAATACCGCTTTAAACTTCGACAGAGAAAAAACACGAGGAATGAGATTAGATATTCCCGCCGGCACAGCCGTCAGATTTGAACCAGGAGACGAAAAAGAAATAACATTAATTCCCCTAGTTGGTAGTCGTCAAATCTACGGATTCAACAATAAAATTGACGGAAACCTCTAAAACTCTCTCTGCGCCTCTGCGCCTCTGCGTGATAAAAAAAAGGATAAACTATGACATACAAAATGAACCGCCAAGCCTACGCCGAAACCTACGGACCAACAGTAGGCGATAAAATTAGATTAGCAGATACCGAACTATTTATAGAAGTAGAAAGAGACTTCACAACCTACGGTGATGAAGTAAAATTTGGTGGCGGAAAAGTCATTAGAGATGGGATGGGACAATCTCCTATTTCTAATCAGGATGGGGCTGTAGATTTAGTGATTACAAATGCTTTAATCCTCGATTGGTGGGGAATTGTCAAAGCAGATATTGGCATTAAAGAGGGGAAAATTCACAAAATTGGTAAAGCCGGTAATCCCTATATTCAAGACAATATAGATATTATTATTGGACCGGGAACAGAAGCTTTAGCTGGTGAGGGAATGATTCTGACGGCGGGGGGAATTGATACCCACATCCATTTTATCTGTCCCCAACAAATTGAAGTCGCTATTGCTTCCGGTATTACTACCATGATTGGTGGTGGTACAGGACCAGCTACGGGAACAAATGCCACGACTTGCACTCCTGGACCCTGGAATATGTACCGAATGTTGCAAGCTGCTGACGCATTCCCTGTTAACTTAGGATTTTTAGGAAAAGGTAATACCAGCCAACCTCAAGGGCTAATAGAACAAATTGAAGCCGGGGCGATGGGATTGAAACTCCATGAAGATTGGGGAACAAATCCAGCCACAATTGATACTTGTTTAACCGTTGCTGATGAATATGATGTGCAAGTAGCAATTCATACTGACACTTTGAATGAAGCCGGCTTTGTGGAAGATACAATTGCCGCTTTTAAGCATCGTGCTATTCACACCTACCATACAGAAGGGGCTGGGGGAGGACACGCACCAGATATTATTAAGGTTTGTGGACAAAGTAACGTTTTGCCATCTTCTACTAATCCTACCCGTCCTTATACTGTTAACACTCTAGATGAACATTTAGATATGTTGATGGTATGTCATCACTTGGATGCGGCTATTCCTGAAGATGTATCTTTTGCTGAATCCCGTATCCGTCGAGAAACGATCGCTGCGGAAGACATTCTTCACGATTTAGGCGCGTTTAGTATGATTGCTTCCGACTCCCAAGCAATGGGGCGTGTCGGTGAGGTAATCATTCGGACTTGGCAAACGGCACATAAAATGAAGGTGCAAAGGGGAAGCCTTGCTGGTGATAGTCATGCCGATAATTTACGAGCCAAACGTTATGTTGCTAAATATACAATTAATCCGGCAATCACTCATGGTATTTCTGAATATGTGGGGTCAGTAGAAGCGGGAAAATTAGCCGATTTGTGTTTGTGGAAACCTGCTTTTTTTGGTGTCAAACCGGAAATTGTGATTAAAGGTGGCATGATTGCTTGGTCACAGATGGGTGACGCTAATGCTAGTATTCCCACACCCCAGCCTGTATATATGCGACCGATGTTTGGCAGTTTTGCGGGTGCTAGAAATGCGACATCATTAACTTTTGTGTCTCAAGCTGCTTTGTCCAGAGAAATTCCTCAACAATTAAAATTAGGGAAGTTAGCGATCGCAGTTTCAGGAACTCGTCAAATCACTAAGCGAGATATGAAATTAAATGATGCTTTACCCGAAATTGAAGTAGATCCAGAAACCTACGAAGTTCGCGCAGATGGTGAATTATTAACTTGTGAACCAGCAACCATTTTACCAATGGCACAAAGATACTTTCTGTTTTAGAAACCCTCCAGATTGAGAATTATTTTATTTCCCAAATTTTGAGTTCCTAATCAACATTTAAGATATCACCGCTGATAATCTAAGTAGGTGAACACAATAAAACCAAACTGTGTAAAGAAACTTCAGAGGGAACAGGAAAAACTCATGTTTAAAAACATGAAATTGAAATAATGACACTGTTTTTTTCGTGCTACGCATCTTTTAAAAACATCCTTTTTTTGACTGAGCTTTAAACTGGTGCAAATGAGTGTTTCTTATTTGCTCCCAGTTAAGAGTTCCCTGTTCCCTTCTTTTGTAAAATCGCTGAAAACTTCTTTATTCTTGCCTCTTGCCTTGCTATAACGACAATTTTTAACGCCAACCTACTTAGCAAGAGGGTTTGTATTAAAAAAACCGAGGAATTAAAAGTTCACTCTTTACCTGCTGGATTTAGCATTATGTTAGTAGCAGGAGTGCTTTCTGGTTTAAGTAGGTAAACAAAATAAAAATGAGGGGTATTGCGTTTTGTAAAATGGCTGAAACTCAATCAGAATCTCGCATTGAGACAACTTTACATACCGTTATATACCTTTAAATTTTTCTGTTCACCTACTTACTAGGGATTGGTTCGGGAGCATTCAAGGTATTGGCAATGGATCAGGCTATGCGCCTCCCCTTTAAAGTTTCCACTACTACCAGCAATTTCATGATTGGTGTTACAGCCGCAGCCTCAACAGGTGTCTATTTAACAAGAGGATATATAGATCCAGGTTTATCTATGCCAGTCATGTTAGGAGTGTTACCAGGTGCTTTTTTGGGAGCGAGAATCTTAATCGGCGCAAAAACCCAAATTTTGAGAATTATTTTCAGCCTTGTACTAGTAGTAATGGCGTTAAAAATGATCTATAACAGTCTAATGGGAGGACTGTAATTATGTATAAATTAAATTCTGGTTTTCGTTGGACTTGCACAACACAGATAGAAACAGAAGTTGGAACTTTCACTTTTGAATTGGCAGAACAGGATTCTCATATTCAAGAGTTAGAAGAACAGCGACTTAATCATGGAGTACAAATAAATTATCAGGGTGAAATTGTTAGTCATCTAATACTGACGAAAGCAGCCAATGAAAAACAATTAGAATCTTTACTCAGTAATTTGCTTAAATATGGAGTTTTAAGCGCTAGTTCTATAGTGTTATTCGGTGGAATTTTATACTTAATTAATCATGGTTTTGAGCCTGCTAAATATCAAGTATTTATAGGTACACCATCTCAGTTTCGCTCTCCTATTGGTATAGTTAATGCGGTTTTAGTCGGTAGTCGGCAGGGAATTATTCAACTAGGACTGTTATTACTAATTGCTATCCCTATTTTACGGGTGATAATTTCTTGTTTAACTTTTCTTTTACAACGCAATTTTATCTATGTCATCATTACATTATTAGTGCTTACTAGTTTGACGTATAGTCTGGTGGGAGCCATTGGTGTCAACTTAAGCTACAGATAGCTTATTTGTTTGGCTGAGATCCCCGCACAGAAACGCCATGCTATCATTCCCAGGCGGGTTTTACAGGAATATTCGGTAAGCATAAAGCTCAGTGGCTAAAGCCGCTGAGAGTGTCCTTATTTGAGAATAGGGCGATCGCCAAACTCTCTAATCTCAAAATAACGTAGTATACTAACGCTGCTGACAACGTTCTAGCAAGAATGAGTGACGTTGAAATCACTCGTTATATGAAACATTCCGATGTAAAAGTAATCTTGCTAGAACGAACTCAGAAGTTTCACCGATTCCCTAATAGTGGAAACTGAAGCGGAAACGGGCATGGATAAGCCCCAGACTCTAGAACCTAAAAGCAAACTTACGAGTAAGGTCAATCAGAGAGCGAATTATCAGCAATTGACGTTGTTTGACCTTGTTTAACTACGTTATTTGTGTATCCCTCATCAGTGGCTTGTTTAAGATTCCGAAAACAGACAATATTTCCCTGAGAGTGTCAATAGGTATTTTGGGTTGAGAAAGTCATCAGGTCTGCAACTTAATCAATTGTCCGAGATTTCCACGGTAATGGATCAACAGATTGTCCGTTCACATACAAACCCCAGTGTAAGTGCGGTCCAGTAGATGCACCAGTTGAACCGACTGCACCAATTTTTTGCCCTGCTTGCACAAAATCACCTTCCTTGACATCTATACGACTTAGGTGCATGAAAATGCTGATAACTCCCTGACCGTGATCAATGCCTACTACATTACCATGAACCCGGAATCCTTGGGATACTTTACCCACTAAAGCAACTCGTCCAGCCGCTGGGGTAATTACGGTTGAACCCACTGCACCTGCGTAGTCTTGTCCACGATGGTAGTAGTCTTTGGCAAATTCACCATTGTAGTAACGACGGACTCCATATTTAGTGGATGTTCTCCCAGCATTGGGGGTAAGAAAAGCACCATTCCAATATTTTTCTGGTGTCTGTAGGGCTTTTAATTCTTTTACGCGCTTGAGTTCGTACTCGGTAGCATTAACTCCAGCTTTTCCAGGTGGTAGGGTAATCCGTTGAACGGGAAATTGGCGATCGCGCACCTTTACTGATAAATTTTGTTCTTGTCCATTTTCGGAAACTTTAATGGTTCTCACTCCAGCCTTTTCTAAGGGAGTTGTAGGCACAAAAGAACGATATTTACGAGGTGCAATTTCAAAGGCTGGATATATTTTTTCCCCCACTGTTACAGTAGGATTGCTGGTTTTTTCTGGGGTATTTGCCTCAATGACAACGGAAATTGTATCTCCCAATTGAGGATTTTTAGGTAATACTTGTACTTCTAAAGCCTTTGCTGATGAGCTTAAAGCAATGGGAAAAGCAGCAATTATGCCTATAAACATTTTGGCAGGGTTGATAATACTAAAACCTGACAATTTATTCTCTGGATTAATAGGGTTACGGATGATAGTCATAGGCTGATCAACAAATTTTTTGCGGCTGTTAATTAACAGACTAATTTATTTTAGTTAATGTTTCCCCTCAAGGTTAATAAATAAGTAAGTAGGTTGGCGTTGAAAATTGTCGTTATGGCAAGGCAAAAGGCAATACTTCGACTTCGCTCAGTAACCAGAGGCAAGAGGCAAGAGTGAAGAGGGTTTGGGCGATTTTACGTTTCTTTACACAGTTTGGTTTTATTGTGTTCACCTACTTATAGTCTGGCAAAATAAATTGTATATTTGGAGAGGAAATAGGTGACAGATCAGGAATATAGAGATTTTTGTGTCCTCAGTGAGTTATAATTACCGTATAAGCTGGAAATTAAATTACGAATTATTAAGCTCCCATACCTGAATATTTTTTCAGTCCTCTGCGCCATAAAAAACGATTGGCACCAAAAAATATAAGAAACCAACCTGAGATTGATAGAAATCCTCTGGTTAAATCTACAGGTAGTCCTACTAAAATACTAGCCGGAAAATTAATCATATAAGGAAAAGGTGTGAACATAACTATGTTTCTAATGTTTTCTGGAAAAACATCTAAAGGTGCTATCAAACCTGATAAAAATACAAAAAACAACAACCATAAACTTTCCAAAGCTGCGGCTTTTTCTGTCCAAAATGCAAACATAGCAAAGGTATATTGAATGATAAATCTTAAAGCAAAAACCATAATTGCTGCTAAGATAAATAGAAATAAGTTAGTTATACTTGGCAACCAAAAGGCTTGAGGATAGAGAATAAAAAAGAGTGCTGCTAAAAGCAATACAAAAGGCATTCTAGCGACTCTTTCAGCCAGATGGTTGGCAACATGGTGCCAAACTGGATCTAAAGGCTGTAATAATTTTGGCGAAAGTTTACCTTCTAATACTTCTTTTTCAAAATCATAAATTACCCAGACAACGGTGATTTGCCTAGCCAGAAAAACTGCGAAAAAATATCGAGCGAAGTCTACAGATTTAAAAGCAAATTTACCACTATCAGCAGCTTGCATCCAAATACCCATCATGATAATTGGTAAAGAACCAGCTAAAACCCAGAAGATTAATTCGGATCTATATTCCAGCAGATTAGCATAATATACTGATAGCAAAGTTAAGGATTTTTTAACAATTTTTTTCATAGGTATCAATGGTTAAATCCTCTTTGAAAAACCCTACCAATTACCTCTTCTATTGGTGGTTCTGTAACTGTTAAATCTATTACTTCTAAATCGGCTAAAATCTGAGAAACAGTGCGAGTCATGGTTTCTTGTTGGACAATAAATCTCACGGCTCTTCCTTCTAGCATTTGCACATCACCATAGGACATAAGTTTTTCTAGTGGTAATTCTTGAGCTAATTCGACATAAATTTCTCGATAAGGAGCAAAATTTTCTAATAATCCATCTAATCTACCATCGTACATGAGTTTTCCTTGATGAATTAATAACACCCGTTCACACAAAGCTGTAATATCAGCCATGTAATGACTTGTTAATAATATTGTGGCTCGATATAGCTGATTATATTCTTTTAAAAAGTTACGCACTCCTACTTGAGCATTAACATCTAATCCTAAAGTTGGTTCATCTAGAAATAAAACTTGGGGACGGTGTAAAAGTGCTGCTAACAGTTCAGCTTTCATCCGTTCACCTAATGATAATTTGCGGACGGGTTGGGTTAATTTACCTTCTAAAGCCAGCATTTCTGTTAGTTCTCCAACTCGACGTTGAAATTCTTTATCAGAAATATTATAAACTGCGGCGTTAATTCTGAGAGAATCTAATGCCGGTAAATCCCAAATTAATTGCTGTTTTTGTCCCATCACTAAGGTGATTTTTTGCAAAAATGCTTCTTGACGATTAAAGGGAATAAATCCACCGACTTTAACCGTACCTTCAGAAGGATGAATTAATCCTGTTAGCATTTTTAGGGTGGTAGTTTTGCCAGCACCATTAGGACCTAAAAATCCCACTATTTCTCCGGTTTCAATAGTGAAAGTGATATCCTGAACGGCAGGAATTGAGCGATAGGTGCGGCGGAAAAAATGGTTAATCGTTCCCTGAATACCTGGTTGTTTTGTGGATACAGGATAGAATTTATTGAGTTTTTCTGCTATAATCATTGACATGAAAAATTTATTTCCTTCTGCCTGATAACGTTGAGTTTCTTCCCTCTAAATAATAATCACACAAATTGCGAGAAAAAGTCGGTCTTGAGGAGGAGGATCATTTTTTTCTAAATTTTCTAATTCCTGATTATTTTCTAGTTAATCTATTCTTACTTCTTTTTAATTCTTCGTCCTGACTCCTGGACTCCTGACTCCTATTTCCATAAGAGAAATCCACAAAAAAGATGATCCTAGTGCTTACGCATTGACAAAGTTTTCTAAATATGTAATGTAGATTTTATCTCTTGTAGGGTGC